>JBAIWU010000098.1:0-1924 GCA_037917155.1 Candidatus Eiseniibacteriota bacterium | reverse complement strand
ATCCGGGCGTGGTGAACGTGATCGGCGGCGGCGTGGCGTACGATCCGGCCGTCGGCCTGGGAGAGGTTCTGGAACTCCGCAAGCGCGGGGTCAAGGTTGACGCGGAGAACTTCCGCCTGTCGGCCGGCGCGCACCTCGTCATGCCGTGGCACAAGCGGCTCGACGCGGCGCGCGAGAAGGCCGACGGGAAGAACGCGCACGGCACGACCGGCAAGGGAATCGGACCGTGCTACGCCGACAAGGTGAGCTACCGCGGCATCCGCGTCGGCGACCTGTACGACGAGGCGTGGTTCGGGGAGCGCCTGCGCATCAACCTCGAGGAGAAGAACAAGATCCTCACCCAGATCTACGGCGAGGCGCCGCTCAGGTACGAGCAGGTGTTCGACGACTACCGCCGCCACGCGGACGCGCTGCGTCCGTTCGTCGGCGACGCCGTCACGCTCCTGCACGACTCGATCGCGGCGGGCAGGGACGTGCTGTTCGAGGGTGCCCAGGGCGTGATGCTCGACGTCGACCTCGGCAACTACCCGTACGTGACCGGCTCGAACTCGTGCGCGCTCGGCGTGCCAGGCGGCACGGGCATCCCGCCGCGCGCGCTCGACCGCGTCATCGGCGTGACCAAGGCGTACGCCACGCGCGTCGGGGCGGGGCCGTTCCCGACCGAGGACCACGGCAAGGAGGGCGACCGCCTGCGCGAGGTCGGCCGCGAGTTCGGCACGACGACGGGCCGTCCGCGCCGATGCGGGTGGCTCGACGCCGTCGCGCTGCGCTACAGCGTGCGGAGCAACGGGATCGACTCGCTCGCCGTCGTGAAGCTCGACGTGCTGCGCGGGTTCCGGACGCTCCGCATCTGCGTCGCGTACGACACGCCGCAGGGCCGCGTGAAGGCCGTGCCGGCCACGGCGCCGGGCCTCTTCGCCGCGAAGCCGGTCTGGCGCGAGCTGCCGGGCTTCGACGAGGACGTGAGCGGGGTGCGGTCGATGGCCGCGCTGCCCGCGAACGCGCGCCGCTTCGTCGAGGCGATCGCCGAGGAGTGCGGCGCGCCGATCTCGCTCGTCTCCGTCGGCCCGAGCCGCGAGCAGGTGATCCACCTGGACGCCGCCGCATGACGACCCGCGCCAAGGCGCCTCCCCGGCCGACCCCCGAGCGGATCCTCCCCGACGTGCCCGTCGAGAAGATCCCGAAGTCGATCGGGATCATCATGGACGGCAACGGCCGCTGGGCGCAGCGCGCCGGGTGGGAGCGGGTCCGCGGCCACACCGCGGGGATCGACTCGGTCCGCGAGGTCGCCCGCGAGTGCGCCCGGCTCGGCGTCCGCGAGCTCACGCTCTACGCGTTCAGCGTGGAGAACTGGAAGCGGCCGCGCAAGGAGGTCGAGTACCTCATGCGCCTGCTGCGCCGGTTCGCGGTCGACGAGCGCGACGAGATCATGGAGAACGCGATCCGCTTCACCACGATCGGCCGCGTGGACGAACTCCCGCAGGAGACGCTCGAGGCGCTGCGCGAGACCGAACGGTTCTCGGCCGGCAACGAGGGCATGGTGTTGCGCCTCGCGCTCAGCTACGGGGGCCGGACCGAGCTCGGCGACGCGGCGCGGCGGCTCGCGCAGGACGTGGCCGCGGGGCGCCTGAGTCCCGAGCAGGTCGACGAGGCCGCGCTCGCGTCGCGCCTCTACGACCCGACGATGCGCGACGTCGACCTCGTGATCCGCACCGCCGGCGAGTTGCGCGTGTCGAACTTCCTGCTGTGGCAGATCAGCTACGCCGAGATCCACGTGACGGACGTGTTCTGGCCGGAGTTCCGGCGCGAGCACCTGCACGCTGCGATCCGGGACTACGCCGGGCGCGAGCGGCGCTTCGGGGGCCTCATCGCACGGTGATCACGACCCGGCGAGTCGCCACGGGGGTCGCCGTCGCGGGCGTGG
>JBAIWU010000097.1:0-4344 GCA_037917155.1 Candidatus Eiseniibacteriota bacterium | reverse complement strand
CCCTGGACGCTGGGCGAGGTGCTGTCGCTCACCGTGTCGCAGAGCACGTTCAGCAACAACTGGGCGGGCGGCGACCACGGGTCGATCGTCTGGGTGCTCGGCTCCGCGAGCTCGGCCGAGCGGCAGTTCACGGCGCGGTTCAACAGCAAGAGCACGCTGCAGCTCGCGTACGGCCAGACGTCGCGCCAGGTCGACGACCCCGCGCACCCGGGCCAGCGCACGTGGGTCGCGCCCGACAAGACGACGGACCAGGTCCTGCTCGAGTCGGTGGGGCGCTTCACGCTGGACACGTACGTCGATCCCTATTTCGCGCTGCGCGCCGAGACGCAGTTCCAGGACCGCAGCAGCCCGCTTGGGGTCCTGAACTTCAATCCCGTCCGGCTCAAGGAGACGGCGGGCATCGCGCGCGTGATCGTGAAGACCGACGACCGCGAGACGATCACGCGGCTCGGCTTCGGCTTCCGCCAGGTCATGGGCCGCACGCTGCTCAGCGCCTCGCCGCGGGTCACGACGAACGCGTCGTCGAACGACGGCGGCTTCGAGTGGCAGACGAACGTGAAGCAGCCGATCCTGCAGAAGAAGGTGCTCTACACGGCGGCGCTGCTCCTGTTCCAGCCCCTGTTCTTCTCGCTCTCGGGCCCGCTCGAGCAGCTCGACCGCGACGCGCAGGCGGCGGCGATCCCGCACGAGGCCGTGGCGGACCGCTGGAAGGCGACGAACGTGAATTTCCAGAACACGTTCGCGGCGCAGATCACGAAGGGCATCTCCGTGAACCTGTACGCCGAGTTCGAGTACACCAAGCTCGACGGCGCCCTGAAGCTCGACCCGACGCAGCCCGCCCCGGTGCGGCTCGCCGAGGTCGACCAGAAGACGCGCAAGGCGGGCCAGTTCAAGGAGACGCTGGCGCTGGGCTTCAGCTACCGGCTCTTCTGAACGCGCGCCCCGCGGGCCGCGCCCGGGCCCGGGGCAGATTTCCGTTGCCCCTGCCGCGCGGCGTGCCGCATCGTCCCCCGCCATGACGCGGGACCGCGCCGCACGGGCGCGGACGGCGCGCGCGCCGGCCGGAAGGGCCGGCGCGGTTGGGCTTCACGGGGAGCGGCGCGTCCGCGCCCTCCCGAACGGAGGCGCTCCATGGCGACGGACCGGCTGGTGTTCATCCCCTTCAGGCGCGACCAGGCGACCGACTTCATCCAGCAGGCGGCCGACGCCGAGGCGAAGGGCGCCTCGGGGGCCGCGCACCACAACCGCCGGTTCTCGGTGGTGTGCTGGGACGACGCGGGCAAGCCGCTCGAGGACCTCGGCTTCTCGATCGGGACGCGCATCCTGATCGCCGGACACGGCATCGCCGGCCGGCCGTACATCAGCAACTCGAGCGGCATCGGCCGCAAGCAGTACCTGCCCTTCAACGTCGTGTGCGACCGGTTGATCGAGAAGGGCCTGCCCAAGCGCTACGCCGGCGCCATCTCGTGCGACGTCTGCTACAGCTCGGTCCCGAACGACCGCAACCCCGCGTTCGCCGACCTCGTTGCGCGCTACCTGCACGACAAGGGCTACAAGCTCGTCTACACGATCGGCTACCAGGGCCCGATGGGCCCGGTGCACGAGAAGCTCGCGGGCAACCACAAGTTCGAGCACCGGGTCATCGACCTGATCAAGGACGACGGAACGAAGGTCACGATCAAGACCTCGGACGGCGACGCGCACCGGCGGTACACGGGCGCGTGGTCGATCCCGAGGCACCTCGCGAACCTGCAGGCCGCGTTCGACACCTGTCCGGCGTTCTGACCGGCACGGGGATCCGCGCCCGGAGACGACCGGGGCGGCACGGCCGCCGGCCGCGCCGCCCCGCTTTGTTCCGCGCCGCGCCTAGGTGTGGAGTCTCAGGACGTTGTTCACAGTCGGGGTCGCAACCGACTGAAGGGTGGCAGGCCATCGAGACTACCGTGGGGGCGGGTTCGATTGTAGTGGCGTAGCCAGCGCGGCAGGACACGGGCCCGGGCCTCGGACGTCAGGTACGCCACCGGATAGGCCCACTCGCGCAGCAGGGTCTGGATGAAGCGTTCGGCTTTACCGTTCGTGCGCGGGCGGTAAGGCCGAGTGCGTTTGTGAACGACCCGCAGGTGCTCGGTCTCGTGGGCGAAGCGCCGCGCGAGGTAGCCCGAGCCGTTGTCGGTCAGGATCCGCCGCACGCGGATGCCGAGCGTGCGGTACCAGGCCAGGGCGCGGCGCAGGAACATCGCGGCGGTTTCGGCGGTCTCGTCGCGGAGCACTTCGGCATAAGCGATGCGGGTGCGGTCGTCGATCGCCACGTGCACATAGTCCCAGCCCGCACCCTTGCGCCGGACGTGCCGGTTGCCCGTGATGCGATGGCCGTGGAAGCCGCTGATCCGGCCCAGCTTCTTCACGTCCAGATGCAGCAGGTCCCCGGGGCGGCGGTGCTGGTAGCGGTTCTCGGGCTCCGGGACCTCGAGCTGCTTCAGCCGCTCAAGCCCGGCCCGCTTGAGCACCCGCGCCACCGTGGCCCGCGGGCGCTTCAGGTCCCGCGCGATCTGCGGACCGGTCATCTTCGTGCGCCGCAGCAGCAGGATCATCTCCCGCCACTCGATCGGCGTCCGGCCCGGGCTGCGTCGCGGCCGCGAGCTGCGATCAACCAGGCTGGCTAGGTTCGCATCGTCGTAGCGACCCAGCCACTTGTGCGCTGTCCGCCGGCTGATGCCTGCGGCTTCGGCCGCCCGCGTCACCGTCCAGCCCGCTTCCCGCACACGTCGAACCAGGAGTGCTCGACTGGCAGGGCACGTCCGTGCTCCACTGTGGAGGTTCATCCGGGGTTCCTCCCGCTCGGTTGTCAGTGGCCTCGAACACCACCAACTTCCGTCAGAAGGACCCCGGTTGAACAGTCTTACGGTGTGAACAACCTAGTGAGACTCCACAGCTAGCGCCCCTCCGCCCCGGCGCGCCGGCGGCCGATAACCGGGGACGTTGACGCACCCCGGGGCGCGTGAGAGTCCTAGCCGGGCTCCGACGCGCGCCCGCCGACGCGCCGGCCGCGCGCGGGGCGCACGGGCCGCGGCGGACCGGGGGGGAGCGAGGTCGACGCGTGAAGCTGGCGATCATCATCGTCAATTACGAGAGCTGCGACGACCTCGCGCGCTGCCTCGCCTCGCTGCGTGCGCACCCGCCCTCCTGCACGCACGCGATCGTGGTCGTCGACAACGCCTCGCGCGAGCCCGGCCTCGCCGCGGTGCGCGCGGCACACCCGGACGTCCGCTGGGTGATGAACGCCGAGAACACGGGCTACGCGCGCGGCGTCAACCGCGGGCTCGCCGAGGTCGACGCCGAGTGGGCGCTCGTCCTGAACCCGGACATCCAGGTCCTGCCCGGCGCGATCGACGCGCTGCTCGCCTTCGCCGGGGAGCGGCCGCGCGCGGGCATCGTGGGGCCGCAGCTCCTGAACGAGGACGGCTCCGTGCAGGGCTCCGCGCGGCGCTTCTACACGCTGCGCACGCTGCTCATGAGGCGCACGCCGCTGGGGCGGCTGTTCCCGAACGCGCGCAGCCTGCGCGAGCACCTGATGAGCGACTTCGATTTCGCGGGCGAGCGCGCCGTCGACTGGGTGCTGGGCGGCGCGATGCTCGTGCGGCGCGAGGCGCGGCAGGCGACCGGCCCGCTCGACGAGCGCTTCTTCCTCTACTTCGAGGACGTCGACTGGTGCTTCCGCATGTGGCAGGCCGGCTGGGAGGTCCTCTACTCGCCGGTCGCGCGCATGGTGCACAAGCACCGCCGCGCCAGCGCCGGCGGCGCGTTCCGCCGCGCCTTCTGGCTGCACGTAAGCAGCCTGATCTCGTTCTACGAGAAGTGGGGCCTGCTGCTCTACCTGTTCAAGCGCTGGCGCGGCCCGCTCGCGTCGCTGACGCTGTGGCTGCTCGACATGCTCGCGACCGCCGGGGCGCTGCTGCTCGCGTACGGCGTGCGCGTCGCGCTCAACCCGCTGTTCCCCGAGCGGCTCTTTCCGCTCGCGGACTACCGCCCGCTGTTCGTCTATGCGACGCTGCTCGCGACGATCGCGTTCGTGCTGCGCGGCCGCTACCACCAGCCGCACGCGCGGCAGGTCGCGCAGCCGGCGGCCGGCGCGCAGCAGGCGGGCCTCGTGTCGCTGCTGCTGCTCGCGACGACCTACCTCTCGCACCAGCGCGTCTACAGCCGCCCGGTGCTGCTCATCTTCGCGCCCCTCTTCTGGCTGCTCCTGGGCGTGGTGGCGCAGGTGTTCGCGGCGCTGCGCCGCCGGCTCGATCGCGGGGGCCCGGGGCGCGAGCGCACGCTGCTCGCGGGTCCGCCCGCGGCGTG
>JBAIWU010000096.1:0-3071 GCA_037917155.1 Candidatus Eiseniibacteriota bacterium | reverse complement strand
CGGCAAGTTCGACAGCGAGTCGTACAAGGTCTCCGGAGGCCTGCACGGCGTGGGCGTCTCGGTCGTGAACGCGCTCTCGGAGGAGTGCTCGGTCGAGGTGCTGCGCGACGGCAAGGTCCACTCGCAGAGCTACCGCGCCGGCATCCCGACCGGCCCCATGCAGGTGCGCCCCGCGGACCGGAAGGAGAAGGGCTCGGGCACGATCGTGCGCTTCAGGCCCGACTCCACGATCTTCGAGGAAACGGTGTTCCACTGGGACACCATCGCCGCCCGCCTGCGCGAGCTGGCGTTCCTCAACAGCGGGCTGACGATCCACCTGCGCGACGCGCGCCACGACAAGTCCGCCGACTACTTCTACAAGGGCGGCATCTTCGAGTTCGTGAAGTACCTGAACCAGGCCAAGGAGACGCTGCACTCCAAGCCCGTGTTCTTCTCGCGCGAGCGCGACAACGTCTCGGTCGAGGTCGCGTTCCAGTACAACGACGGCTACGCCGAGCAGCTCCTCGCGTTCGTGAACAACATCAACACGATCGAGGGCGGCACGCACGTCGGCGGCTTCCGTTCCGCGCTCACGCGCACGCTCACGAACTACGCCGCGCGCGAGGGGTTGACGAGGAACGTCAAGTCCGAGGTGACCGGCGAGGACGTGCGCGAGGGCCTCACGGCCGTGGTCTCGGTCAAGATGCAGAACCCGCAGTTCGAGGGGCAGACCAAGACCAAGCTCGGCAACAACGAGATCAAGGGCGCCGTCGAGTCCGTCGTGGGCGAGGGGCTGCGCGAGTACTTCGACGAGAACCCCTCGGTCGCGCGCAAGATCGTCGAGAAGATGATCGCCGCGGCCCGCGCCCGCGAGGCGGCCCGCAAGGCGCGCGACCTCGCGCGGCGCAAGACGATCCTCGACGGCGGCGCCCTGCCCGGCAAGCTCGCCGACTGCGCGTTCGACGACCCGAAGGACTGCGAGCTCTACATCGTCGAGGGCGACTCGGCCGGCGGCAGCGCCAAGCAGGGCCGCGACCGGCGCTTCCAGGCAATCCTGCCCATCCGCGGCAAGATCCTGAACGTCGAGAAGGCCCGCATCGACAAGATCCTCGCGAACGAGGAGATCCGCAGCATCATCACGGCGCTGGGCGCCGGGGTGAAGGAAGAGTTCGACATCGCGAAGCTCCGTTACCACAAGATCATCCTCATGGCCGACGCCGACGTCGACGGCGCGCACATCCGCACGCTGCTGCTCACGTTCCTGTTCCGCGAGCTCAAGCCGCTGGTGGACGCCGGCCACGTGTACATCGCCCAGCCCCCGCTGTTCCTCGTGAAGGCGGGCAAGGACGAGTCGTACTGCTTCGACGAGCACGAGCGCGAGGAGGCGATCGCGCGCAGCGGCAGGAAGAACGTAGTGGTGCAGCGCTACAAGGGCCTCGGCGAGATGAATCCCGAGCAGCTGTGGCGCACGACGATGAACCCCGAAACCCGCACCCTGGTGCGCGTCACCACGGAGGACGCCGTCGAGGCCGATCGCATCTTCACCATCCTGATGGGGGAGCAGGTCGAGCCGAGACGGCAGTTCATCGAGGAGAACGCGCTGGCGGTGAAGAACCTGGACGTGTGATGAAACGCACTGCTTCCATAACGCTGGCCTGCGCCGTCGCGCTGGCCGCCGCGCTCGCGGCGGGCCCCGCGTCGGCCTTCTCGAAACCCGTCCTCGACCTCGCCGCGGGCAAGACCTTCGGCGTGGACGGCACTCCCAACGCCGGCGGCCTGTCCGTCGCGGTCTCGCCGCTCTGGCGCGCGGGCGACCGCGCGCTGTTCGGCGGCTCGGTGTTCTTCGACGACATCGGCACCGCCTCCGCGGAGCTGTTCGACGGCGCGAACGGCATCGACCTCGGCACCATCGGCGACCGGCACCGCATGATCTACGGTCTCGCCTGGCGGGGCGACTACGACCTCGTCCAGCGCAGGCGCTGGACTGCCGGCCTCACGGGCATGGCGGGCTGGTGGCGCATCCAGGACGACCTGCGCGGCGACCCGGTCGCGGCCGCGAGCGCGGTGGGCTACTCGCTCGGCGTCGGCGCGCGGCGGGCGATGACCCCGCGCCACGAGGTCGGCATCGCGCTGCGTTACCAGGAGCTGACCTCCGACCGGCGCGCCGGGTTCCGCCGCGTGGACCACTACGCGACCGCGGGGCTGGAGTGGCGCTGGACGGCCGACGGGCGGCAGTGACGGGCGACGCGGGCGGGGCCGCGATCCGCAGGACGCGGGTCGGCGGGCGGACCCTCCCGATCACGGAAGGAACGGTCACATGGCTCTGAACGATCGCTCGAAGATCGTCGACATGAACATCGAAGACGAGATGAAGACCAGCTACATCAATTACTCGATGTCGGTCATCGTTTCGCGCGCGCTGCCGGACGTCCGCGACGGGCTCAAGCCGTCGCAGCGGCGCATCCTGGTGGCGATGAACGACCTCAACCTCGCGCCCGGCCGCGGCTACCGCAAGTGCGCCAAGATCGCCGGCGACACGTCGGGCAACTACCACCCGCACGGCGAGGGCGTCGTCTATCCCACGCTGGTCCGGCTCGCGCAGGACTGGGTGATGCGCTACCCGCTCGTCGACGGCCAGGGCAACTTCGGCTCGATCGACGGCGACGCGCCGGCGGCCATGCGCTACACCGAGGCGCGGCTCACGGCGCTGTCGATGGAGATGCTCGCGGACCTCGAGAAGAACACCGTCGACTTCCGCCCCAACTACGACGAGACGCGCGAGGAGCCGACGGTGCTGCCGTCGGTGCTGCCGAACCTGCTCGTCAACGGCTGCTCCGGCATCGCGGTCGGCATGGCGACCGAGGTGCCCCCGCACAACCTGCGCGAGGTCTGCGACGCGATCGTGGCGATCATCGACCGGCCCGAGCTGGCCGAGGACGAGCTGCTGCGCATCGTCACCGGACCCGACTTCCCGACCGGCGGCATCATCTACGGCACGCAGGGCATCCGCGACTGCTACCGCACCGGGCGCGGCCTCATGAAGGTGCGGGCGCGCGTGCAGGTCGAGGAGGGTAAGGGCGGCCGCATGAGCC
>JBAIWU010000095.1:0-5195 GCA_037917155.1 Candidatus Eiseniibacteriota bacterium | reverse complement strand
AGCCGCGCCGCCAGCGCGCGCTGGCGGGAGGGAGGCAGGTACGTGCGACCTGCGAAGAGCTCCCCGATGCGCGCCGCCTCCTCGGGCCATTCGCGCGCCAGCGTCCCGAGGAAGTGCTCGCGCGTGCCCGGCTGCAGGTGGAGCAGCCCGGACGAGATGGAGCACGCGCCGGCCTCGCGCGCGGCGCGCACGACCTCGGCCACGCTCGCGTCGGTGTCCGAGAGCCCGGGCAGGATCGGCGCCATCAGCACCGAGACGCGCACGCCCGCCTCGGCGAGCATGCGCACCGCGCGCAAGCGCTGGCGCGGCGGCGACGTGCCGGGCTCGGTGTGCCGCCACAGCCGCTCGTCCAGCGTCGGCAGGGACACCCACACGCGCACCTCGGCCCGCCGCGCGGCGTCGGCGAGCACGTCGCGGTCGCGCACGACGAGCGGGCCACGGGTGATGAGGCCGATCGGGTTGGCGGCGTCGCGCAGCGCCTCGAGGCAGGCGCGCGTGAGCCGGTAGCGGCCCTCGGCCGGCTGGTAGGGATCCGTGGCCGCGCCGATCGTCACCGTCTCGCCGCGCCACGCGGGCCGCGCGAGTTCGCGGCGAAGGACCTCGGCGACGTTCGTCTTGACGCGCAGCGAGCGGCCGTAGCGGTCGTCCCACGGCCGGTCGGCGCGGCGCTCGAACGAGCGGACGTAGCAGAACGTGCAGCGGTGCGCGCAGCCCATGTACGGGTTGAGCGACCACTTGAACGGCATCCCGCGAACGGGATTGAGCGCCGTGCGGCAGGGCTCCTCGCGGTACTCGACACGCATGGGGCCGTTGTACCGCATCCGGCAGATACTGCACAAGTGTGCCGTTACCGTGACACTTGAGCCTCGCGAGACGCGCGAGCCGCTTCCGGTGCCTGCCGGCTCGGCGCGCCACGTCGTCGCCGGACACGACGGCTCGGCTCTCGGTGTGCACGGTCGCCGCGAGGTACGTCCCAGGCCGGTGGCGTGGTGCCGGTCACCGACCCGCCCGGGCCGGCCGGCCGAAACAGCCAGGTGCCGACGTGGGATCCCCGGACGGCCACGGAGGGGGTCCCGAAGCGCGAAGGCATCCGGGCCGCCGGTGGCAGAACCGACCGGCTGGAGCGCAGGCGGCCGGACAGCAGGCGCGGCAATGCGGCGGGAATCCGCTCAGCCGGCCTCGGTCGGCGCGCCCGACCGCACGGCGTCGTCGACGCGCGTTCGGGAGCGAGGCGGCAGTCGATCCGGCGGGGCCGAGCGAGAGGGGCCGGCGGGGGCGGGCGATTGCGGGGCCCCGCGGGCGGGCCGATTCCGGCCCCGGAGCGCAAAAGGAGGCCAGGAGGCGTATGTCGCATAATACCTATTATGTCAACTTCCGGCCGTAGGCCGGAAGGTGGACATAATAGTTGGGCGTCCCGCTCCGGCCGCAGCGGGCTCGACCCTCGGGGCCGGGCTACTTCCCTGCTGGGCCCTGGCTCGGTGCGCTCGCATCGGAGCGTTGGCTCGCTCGCTGCGCCCGCATCGCGGCGCACGCTCGCCCGCAGTCGCTCGCGTCGCGTCCCTCGATCGCGGAGGCGCGCTAGTTCGCGACCACTACGTTGAGGAGCTTCTCCTTCACGTAGATGACCTTCCGGATCCGGGCGCCCTCGACGTACTTCCGGATGCGCTCGTCGGCGAAGGCCTGGTCCTGGACCTGCTGCTGGGCGGCGCCACGGCTGACGTCGATCGTGGCGCGGAGCTTGCCGTTCACCTGCACGGCCACGGTGACCGTGTCCTCCACGCACAGGGCGGGATCGAACGCGGGCCACGGGGCGTATGCGAGGCTCTCGGCGTGGCCGAGGCGCTGCCAGAGCTCCTCGGCGATGTGCGGGGCGAACGGCGCGAGCACGAGGACGAACGGCTCGAGGACCGCGCGCGGGCGCGCGGGCACGGGGTTGACCTCGTTCACGAACACCATCATCTGCGCGATGGCGGTGTTGAACTTGAGGGCCTCGATGTCCTCGGTCACCTTGCGGATCGTGCGGTGCAGCGCGCGCACCACCTCGTCGGGGGCGGGCCCGCCGGTGACGATCGTGCGGCCCTCCTCGTCGACGTAGAGGCGCCAGACCCGGTCGAGGAAGCGCGCGATGCCCTCGACGCTCTTGCTGCTCCAGGGCTTCATCGCCTCGAGCGGGCCCATGAACATCTCGTACATGCGCAGCGCGTCGGCGCCGTACGCGTCGATCATGGCGTCGGGGCTGAGGACGTTGCCCCAGCTCTTGGACATCTTGCGATTGTCCTCGCCGAGGATCGTCCCCTGGTGGACGAGCTTCATGAACGGCTCCGGCGTGCTCACGACCCCGATGTCGAAGAGCACCTTGTGCCAGAAGCGCGCGTAGAGCAGGTGCAGCACTGCGTGCTCGGCCCCGCCGACGTAGAGGTCGACCGGCATCCAGTACCTCTCCTTCGCCGGATCGACGAGGCGGTCGGGATTGTGCGGGTCGATGAAGCGCAGGTAGTACCAGCACGAGCCGGCCCACTGCGGCATGGTGTTCGTCTCGCGCCGCGCGGGCCTGCCCGTCGCCGGGTCGGTGGTCTCGAGCCACTCGGTGGCGTTCGCGAGCGGGCTCTCCCCCGTCCCGGACGGCCGGAAGTCGGGCGTCTCGGGCAGCACGACGGGCAGCATCTGCTCGGGCAGCGGGCGGTGCTCGCCCTCGACCCACACGATCGGGAACGGCTCGCCCCAGTAGCGCTGGCGCGAGAACAGCCAGTCGCGCAGCTTGTAGTTGACGGCCTTCTGGCCGAGCCCGCGCGCGGCGAGCCAGTCGGCGATCTTCGGGATCGCGTCGACGGGCTTCATGCCGTCGATCGAGAACGCGCCGTCGGGCGAGGTCGAGTTGACGATCGTGCCCGACTCGGTCTCGACGTAGGCGGCCTGGCGCACGTCGCCGCCCGCGACGACCTCGCGGATGGGCAGGCCGTACGCCTTCGCGAACTCCCAGTCGCGCTCGTCGTGGCCGGGCACGGCCATGATCGCGCCCGTGCCGTAGGTCATGAGCACGTAGTCGGCGATCCACACCTGCAGCTTCTCGCCGTTGACGGGATTGACCGCGTGGCCGCCGGTCCAGACGCCGGTCTTCTGCTTGTCCTCGAGCCGCTGCAGGTCGCTGCGGCGCGCGGTGGCCTCGACATACGCGTCGACCGCGGCCTTCTGCGCCGGCGTCGTCAGCACCGGGACGAGCGGGTGCTCGGGCGCGAGCACCATGTACGTGGCGCCGAACAGCGTGTCGGGCCGCGTCGTGAAGATGCGCAGCGCCCCGCGCGCGCCGTCGAGCGCGAAGTCCACCTCGGCACCCACCGAGCGGCCGATCCAGTTCTTCTGCATCTCGAGCGTGCTCGCGGGCCAGTCGACGAGCCTCAGGTCCTCGAGCAGCCGCTCGGCGTACGCGGTGATCCTCAGCACCCACTGGCGCATCGGCCTGCGCACGACCTCGAAGCCGCCCACCTCGCTCCGGCCGTCGACGACCTCCTCGTTCGCGAGCACCGTGCCCAGCGCCGGGCACCAGTTCACGGGCGCCTCGGCGACGTACGCGAGGCCCTTCTCGTAGAGCTTGAGGAAGATCCACTGCGTCCAGCGGTAGTACGCCGGGTCCGTGGTGTCGACCTCGCGGTCCCAGTCGTGCGAGAGCCCCGCGCGCCGCATCTGGCGGCGGAAGTTGTCGATGTTCGTGCGCGTCGTGATCGCCGGGTGGACGCCCTCCTTGACCGCGTACTGCTCGGCCGGAAGGCCGAACGCGTCCCAGCCGGTGCAGTGAAGCACGCTGAACCCGCGCATGCGCTTGTACCGGCTGACGATGTCGGTCGCCGTGTAGCCCTCGAGGTGCCCCACGTGCAGGCCCGCGCCGGAGGGGTACGGGAACATGTCGAGGCAGTAGAACTTGGGCCGGCCCGCGTCCTCGCGCGCGGCGAACGTCTTCTGCTCGACCCAGTGCCGCTGCCAGCGCGGCTCGACCTCGTCGAACGGATAGCGGTTGCTCATGGGCCTTCGGCTCTTCCGTTGGGGTGAAGGTGGAAGGGCCGAAGATAGCCGAGCGGCGCGGCGCCGTCACGCCGAGGGGCAGGTCAGCGATAGCGGCTCTTGAGGCTCCCCCACGTGCTGGTCCGCGCGGGCACGGACGTCGGGCAGAGGGTGACGAACTGATCGCCCGCGAGCGCGGAGAAGTCGAGGCTCGACGCGGGCACGAACGTGCATGGCCCGGGCGGTACCGGCGGCAGCGACTGCAGCGTGAAGGACCCCCACTGGAACGCGGCGTAGACCATGAGGCGCATGCAGCCCGAGGGCGAGCCGATCGCCGCGAGCGGGATCGCCCACTCGACGCCGCTCGTCACGCCGGCGCCCGAGCCGGGCGCGCAGTTGCCCGGCACGCCGGTCGTGTCGGTGTTGTCGATCGCGAGCCGGATGTCGAACGGGTTCGTGCCGCCGGAAAGCAGTCCGGGCGCAGCGCCGGTGCCGCGCCCCAGGAACGTGCCGGTCGAGCCCGATGCCGTGAGCGCGTACTGCGAGCCTTCGACGAAGAAGGCCGCCGGGCCGGCGCCCGCGAGCTGGGGCGCCTGCATCTGGAAGGCCACGTCCGGCTCGAAGCCGGCGTCGAACCGCACGCCGGCCTGGGTCGGAAAGTCCATGTTGCCCGATCCGTCCGAGAGCAGCACCGATTGCCCGCCGGGCTGGTCGTCGATGAACAGGTAGAGGTCGTCGTACTCCGGGGCGGGATCGATGGCGCTGATCCAGTCGCGCAGCACGCCGCCCACGAACACGTGCAGCACGGCGTCGGGCGAGACGTACGCGTACAGCACGTCGAGCGCGGTGAGGTTGCGGTACGGCATCAGGTGGAGATCGTCGTCCGTGCCGTACCAGCCGTTCGTCTGCGTGGCGAGCGCGGGGCCGTACTCGGGGTCGAGATGGCCGTCGACGGTGAGCGCGCCGGCGGCGCCGGCTGCGAGGAGCGCAGCGGCGAGGGCGAGAGCGCAGGACAGGGCGCGAGGGGACATGGCGCCTCCTTCCGGAAAGGGATGGCACCAGTCTACCAAGTGCGCCGTCCCTCCCGCGCGCTCGGGGCGGGCGTTGCCCCGCGGGCGCACGGTGTGGGGCGCGGCCGGGCGCCCGCGGCGACCTCGCGCGTCGCCTGCTCGAGCGCGCTCAGCGCGTCCGTGCGGCCG
>JBAIWU010000094.1:0-6109 GCA_037917155.1 Candidatus Eiseniibacteriota bacterium | reverse complement strand
CGTCGGGACGGTTGAACGGCACCTCGATCTCGAGCACGGTGTCGGGCTCGGGCAGGTAGCGGTCGAGCGGCGCGCCCAGTTCGAAGCGCACGCCCGGGAACATCGCCTCGAGGTCGATGATGCCGCTGTGGTCGTCGGAGAGCAGCAGCTCGCGCGCCGAGCACAGCATGCCCTGGCTCTCCTCCCCGCGGATCGTCGCGCGCTGGATCACCATGCCGCCGGGCATGACCGTGCCGATCGTCGCGAGCGGCACGGTCATCCCCGCGACGACGTTGGGCGCGCCGCAGACGATGCGCAGCTCCTCGCCGCCCGCGCTGACGCGGCAGAGCTTGAGCTTGTCCGCGTTGGGATGCTTGTCCGCCTCGAGCACGCGCGCGACGACGATGCCCGGGTAGAGCCGGCCGTGCGCTTCGAGGCCCTCGACGTAGAAGCCGCGCGTGGTGAGCGCGTCGGCGATCGCCTCGGGCGACCCCGCCACGTCGACCCACCGCCGCAGCCAGGAGATCGGGAGTTTCACTTTCCTAGATACCTCGTTGCCTCAAGTTCGAAGGTGCAAACGCAACCTACTCGCCGGCAACAGGCGTGAACTGAACCACGCATGGCGCCAGCCCAGGAATGGACATCCGGACACGGTATCGAAGATCGGATGGGCTCGGTCGGACCGTGACCTTACGTGCTCCGCGAAGATATTGGATCGTTGGGCTGCCGAACGGGAAGTAGATGTAGCCGTTCGCCGACAAACCCGGGGGGAGGGTGTTTCGTCGAAGGCACTCGCTTGAGACGCTCGTCTTGAGGTTCTCGTAGAGGTTCTCAAGCGAGGCTTGGAGCGCCTCGGTGCGCGCTTGGATCGCGTTCTGCTTGGCCTCAAGGTCGCGATTGTCCTCCCGAGTGATCATCGTTGCATGAATGTCGCCGGTGATCTCGGTCGTGGTTGTGTGTGGTCTAGCCGCGGCGCTTACAGCCGCGCCAATCGAACTGACCAAGCCACCCAAGAACGCGTTGGCCTGCGCAGCTTCTTTCTGCACGTCGATCCTGAGGAGCACGAGCGATGGGGCATCAGGGGGCAGGAGGTGCACAAGCCGATCCCCTTCACCATAGGACTCCAGCGAGAGCTGGTCTTGGGGCATCAATTCGAGCGTCTTCGTCGACTTGTTTCTCACGTAGCACCAAACCCGGATGTACGTGTCAGACGCGACATTCACCGCGTCGAGAGACATCACGGCGTCGAGCGAATCGTTGAGCACGACGGCGGCCGGCCTGCCGTTCGTGTAGAAGCGACTAACACGGTCGGACACGAGCGGCTCGTAGACGATCGAGCCGTCTGATCGCACCTGCTGGGACGCGTATCCGAGGGTCGGGAGCAACGCAAGGCTCAGCGAGGCGAGCAGGACTCGACGGAGGGCCGCCACGTTGTCTACCTCCTTCGCGTCAGAACTGGTGCAGGAACCGCAGGTCGTTCTCGAGGAACAGTCGGATCTCGGGAATGCCGTACCGGCCCATGGCGATGCGCTCGAGCCCCATGCCGAAGGCGAAGCCCGTGTACTCCTCGGGATCGAGGCCCACGGCGCGGAACACGTTCGGGTGCACCATGCCGGCGCCGAGCACTTCGACCCACTTCGTGCCCTTGCATACGGGGCAGCGCTTCTCGCCGGCGCCGTCGGGCACGCGGCCGGTGCCCGTGCACGTGACGCACTGCACGTCCATCTGCACGCCGGGCTCGACGAACGGGAAGTAGATCGGGATGATGCGCGTGGGCAGCTCGGCGCGGTAGATGGCGCGCGCGAACGTGTTCAGCGTCGACTTGAGGTCGGCCATGGACACGTTGCGGTCGACGTAGAGCCCGTCGATCTGGTGGAACTGGTCCATGTGGCTCGCATCGACGGCCTCGGCGCGGTAGACGCGGCCGGGGAACACCAGCCGCAGCGGCGGCCGCCACTCCTCCATCGCGCGCACCCAGCCCGGGGACGTGTGCGTCCGCAGCACGACGTCGGGACCCACGAAGTAGGTGTCGTGCGCGTCGCGCGCCGGGTGGTCCGGCGCGAAGTTGAGCTTGCCGAAGTTGTACTCCTCGAGCTCGACCTCGGGGCTCGTGTAGACGGAGAAGCCCAGGCCGTGGAAGAGGTCGAGCAGGTCGTCGCGCACCTGCGCGAGCACGTGCGGCCGGCCGAGCCACGGCCGGCGCCCCGGCAGCGTCACGTCGATCGCCCCGGCCGACTCGCGCTCGGCGGCGAGCGCCTCGCGGCGGGCCTTCTCGGCGTCCTCGACGAGCTTCTTGCCCAGGTTGAGCGCCTTGCCGACGACGCGCTTCTCCTCCACCGGCAGGCCGGGCACGATCGCCAGCGCCTCGGTGAACGCGCCGGCCTCGCGCGCGAGCGCCGCGTTGCGCACCGCGCCGACCGCCGCCGCGTCCGGCGCGCCCGCGAGCGATTCGCAGAACGCGGTGACGGCCTCGGCGACCGCCGGGCTCACGTCCGCCAGCGCGGCGAGCCTCTCGTCCCAGTCCGGAAGCAGCGAAGACGGCGCGGCTCGACGCCACGAAGGGTCGAGCCGCTGGCCGAGGATCTCCTTCAGCGTGGGCATCGGCGTCTCACGCCGTCGCGGCCTTCGCCACCTCCGCGAGCTTCGCGAACGCGCCCGCGTCGCGGACGGCGAGGTCGGCGAGCAGCTTGCGGTTCACCTCGACGTTCGCCTTCTTCAGGCCGGCGATGAGGGCGCTGTACGACAGCCCGTGCAGGCGCGCGGCGGCGTTGATGCGCGTGATCCACAGCGCGCGGAACGTCCGCTTCTTGAGCCGGCGGTGCTCGTACGCGAACTGGCCGGCGCGCTGGACGGTCTGCAGCGCGGACTTGTAGAGCTTGCGGCGGCCGCTGTAGTTGCCCTTGGCGGCCTTGAGGACCTTCTTGCGGCGGGCGCGGCCCGGTACCACGGTCTTCGAGCGAGGCATCGTCCTGTTCCTTCCTTACCCTGCGCGCGCCGCACGCGTGCGGGCGCTGCCACAGGGGCGAGCGTTCAGGTGTTGGGCTCCGGTTCCGGTCAGCGCTGGCCGAGCATCCGCAGGACGCGCGCCTGGTCGGCGGCGGCGACCACCACGGACGAGCCCTTCTGACGCTTGGGGCCGCGGGCATCGGCGATCATCCCGTGGCGCAGGTGGGCCTGCCGACGCTTGGCCTTGCCGGTGCCGGAGATCTTGAACCGCTTGCGCGCGGCGCGATTGGTCTTCTGCTTGGGCATGACGGTGTCTCCTCGGATTCAATTCGACGGAGGGCTGTCCGACGGCCGTCCGTCGGCGCCCTTCTTGGTTTCGGAGGCCCTGGCCTTCGGCGTCATCACCATGGAGAGCGTGCGGCCCTCGGTGCGGGGCGGCGTCTCGACGATCGCCACGTCGGCGAGGTCGGACACGATCGCCTCGATGATCTTGTAGCCCAGCTCCTGGTGCGCCATCTCGCGGCCGCGGAAGGTGACGGTGAACTTCACCTTGTCGCGCTCCTCGAGGAACGTGCGGGCGTGGCGCAGCTTGAAGTTGTAGTCGTGGTCCTCGATCTTGGGACGCATCTTGACTTCCTTCAGCTGCATCTGGTGCTGGTTCTTGCGAGCCTTGCGCGCCCGGAGGTTCTGCTCGTACTTGAATTTCCCGTAGTCCATGATTCGGCACACGGGCGGGCGCGACGTCGCGGCGACTTCCACCAGGTCCAGGCCCTTGGACTGGGCCAGCGCGAGGGCTTCGCGGGTTGCGAGGATACCCACCTGCGAGCCGTCGTCGCCGATCACGCGCACCTGCGGAACGCGGATGCGTTCGTTGACACGCGCTTCCTGCTGCTTGGCGGGAATGGTAATGGCGTGGCCCTCCGTCGGGGGTGGTTCACGAGCCCGACCGCCGTCCAGAAAATGGGACGCCGGGCGAGGTCTCGCACGAAACCCCGCCCGGCGTCCGATCACGGCAAGCCGGAACTTCCTCGCGGCCATCGCCCTCGGGCGATCGACCCGAACCCTTCGCGTGGCCCTGCGGGTCCGCTGGGGTGAGAAGCGCGGGGCTTCTGCTTGAGTTACGCACGCCATCCTAGCCGAACCGGCGGAGCCGCACAAGCCGGTGCCCGCCCGCCGGCGCGACCCGCCGCGCCTCCCTGGGGGCGGTGGCGGCGACCCGGAGAGCGCCCGCGTTGACACCCCCGGAAGCTCGCTCCTAGCCTCCCTCCCGCGCTCCGGCCATGCCGGCCGGGGACTCCCGACCGCAAGGAGGCTACCATGATGTCCACTCGCGCGATCGCCCTCGGCGCGCTGGCGACGTTGCTGCTGGCGCCGGCCGCGTTCGCGGGCCCGAAGGGCACGACGATGTTCGCGGTCCAGCTCAGCAACGGCGGCGCCGACCTGTATTCCCAGGATGGCAGCCACTACATCACCGCCTACGAGCACTCCGAGCTCGGCGCGCAGGCGCAGATGTGGCACTACATGACGGACGACTACGCGATGACGATCTCGGTCGGGCTGGGCTGGTTCGGCGAGACCGACAAGCCCGGCAACAACGCGCCCGCGGGCCTGGCCGACTTCAAATACACGCAGAGCTCGTACAACGTGCGCGTGGGCGGCGACCGGGTCGTCAACGTCGGCGAGCGGGCGCTTTTCTACTTCGGCCCCGGCATCGAGTACTGGTCGGGCAAGGCCAAGTTCGACTTCGGCCCCGGCGATCCCGAGAACTGGGAGTCCGAGAACGTGTCGCGCTACAGCGTCTCGGGCCGCGTCGGCGGCATCATGAAGATCAGCGAGTCGCTCGGCTTCTCCTGCCAGGTCGGCCGCAAGCTCGGGCTCGCCACGGCGACCGACAAGGACCGCAAGACCTCGTGGTGGCCGAGCAGCTTCGACGCCGCCGGCGGGCTCGTGTTCGGCTTCGCGCGCTGAGCGCATCGTCCGCGATTGACGCGTCCGCGCCCCGGAGGCACAGTCCGGGGCGCGTCGCGTTCGCGGGCCGGGTGTCCTCCTGGAGGTGGATCGTGCTCGTTCGCCGTCTCGCCGCCCTGGCCGCGCTGCTCGCGCCGCTGCTCGCGTGCGCGCCCGGCGTGTCCGCGCAGGGGCCCCCGTCCGAGACGCCCCCGGCGCGACCGGGCCGTCGCGCCGCGGCGCCGGACACCGCGGCGTTCTTCCCGCGCTGGATGCACCCCTGGCTCGAGCTCGGCGGCGGCTGGCTCGTCTCGCCCGAGTACATGCGCCACTTCTACGACTCCGGGCAGGGCTTCGCGGCGGGGCTCGCCGTCACGCCGTGGCGGCGGATCGAGCTGCGTGCGGCGATCGACTACCAGATGGTGCAGGCGCACCACACCGGCCTGTACGTGATCGACTGGGGTACGGGCCCGGGCGGCGCCCCGCTGCTCGACACGCTGACCGTCGACTACGACGGCACCGCGTGGAGCGCGCTGCTGCGCGCGGAGACGGGGCTGCGCCTGGGCTGGGGCTTCGCGGTCACGGGCGGCCTTGGCGCGGGCTACATGAACGGCGGCTTCCAGGACCAGCCGCTCGCGCAGGCCGGCGGCCTCGCCGCGAACCCGCCCGCGCCGATGCTCAACGGCTGGGGCTGGGCGTGGACGGCGGCCGCGCGCTGGGACGTCGAGCCCGACCCCATGATCCCGCTCGGGCTCGACGTGCGCTCGACCAGCATGCGCCGCGGGCACGACTTCGTGCGCTGGTGGTCGATCCGGATGTGCTACCGCATCCCGGACCCCGTGCGCCGCACCGGCCCGCACCGCGGCCGGCGCGACCCGGGCCGGTCCTAGGCGGGTCGCACGCCGCCGGATGCCCTCCCGGACGGCGCCTGGGACGGGACGTACGTCAGCCTCAGTGCGTCCTCGCCGACGCGATCGCTCGCCACGAGGCGCAGCGGCGGCTGGGCGCCGGCGAAGTACGGGTTGCCACGGCCGAGCACGAAGGGGCGCAGGTAGATCTGGTACTCATCGATGAGGCCCAGCTTCGTGAGACTGGCGGCGAGCCTGGGCCCGCCCACCTCGATCCGGCCATCGAGGTCACGCTTGAGCTCGCGTATCACCGCCTCGAAATCATCGCCGACCAGCGTCGCGTTCGGGCCGACGGACGTCAGCGAACGCGACACCACCCATTTCGGCTG
>JBAIWU010000093.1:0-4660 GCA_037917155.1 Candidatus Eiseniibacteriota bacterium | reverse complement strand
CCGCCAGGCGCGCGAGCTCGGACTTGCGCTGGCGGTTCTGCGCCTCGGTCGCGGCCTTGGGGTCGATCGCCGCGTTGACGGCCGCGGTGACATCCTCCATCGACCACAGCACCTTGAGCTCGAGGTCGGGGCAGGGCCGCTCCTCGGCCGCGGTGCGCGCGAAGAAGCCGTCCTTGAGGTAGTCGTGCCCGGGCGACGACATCTTCGAGAGCTGGCTCATCGCCACGTGGTGGTTCGTGAGCACGAGGCCGTCCGGCGAGACGAACGCCCCCGAGCCGCCGCCGAAGTTCACGCACGCGCGCTGTACGTGCTCGAGCCACTGCGGCGTGGGCGCGAAGCCGTACGCCTTCTGCATGCGCGCGAGCGGCGGGTGGTCGAACGTCCACATGCCCTCGTCGGCGAGGGCGGGCACGGCGAGGGCGGCCAGCGCGATCAGCGCGGCGGGCAAGGCGAATCGGTGGCGCACGGGGAGACCATCCTGCCGGCTCGGCCGGCCGATCGAAGTCGCATCGGGGCGCGGCCGGATGGGGACCGCGCGGGGGCGCCCGCTCCATGAACGGGCGATCGCATCATGGTCGGCGGCCCCGCGCTGCGCAACGCCCGCGCGGACGAGCGCGTCCGCAGCGGCGACGGGCGACGGCGGTTGCGAGCCGGGGGTGAGGAATCGGCGCCGGCCGGCCGATGCCTGATGCGTCAGCGGGCGCGCCCGGAGCGCGGCCCGACCTCGCGCGGCGCCGCCCGCCGCGGGTCCCATCGGAGGTGGTGTCATGCGAAGCTATTCTCGTGTCCATCTACTTCTAATCTCGTGTTTCGTGCTCGCGCTCGCGTCGTGCGCCGGGCCGGCCAAGCTCGCCCGGCAGAGCGACGAAGCGCTCGCGCGCGGTGACGTGCGCACGGCGTACGACCGCGCGCTGCGCGCGATCGAGAAGGACCCCATGAACCAGCCGGCGCGCGACGCCTACACCGCCGCGAGCCGGCAGGTCGCGGCCGACTACCGCCGGCGCGTGCTCGCGCTCGCCTCGGCCGACACGCTGGCTGCCGCCGACCTCGCGCTCGAGGCGCGCGCGTTCCGGCTCGACGTCGCCCATCACGGCACCGCGCCCGAGTCGACGCCCGACTACGACACCGCCGAGCAGGCGATCCTCGCGACGGCGGCGCGCGTGCACTACCGCCACGGCCGCGCCGACATGGCCGCGCACCTGCCCAAGGCGGCGGTCGACGAGTTCAACGCCGTGCGGCGCTACGACGACGACTACGCCGACGTCGCGGCCCGGTTGGACGCCGCGTTCCGCGCCGCGACCGCGCGCGTCGTGTTGATGCCGTTCGTGGACGAGGTCGGCGTGCGCGGGCTGTCGCAGGAGATCGGCGGCATCGTGCAGGACCAGCTCGCCCAGCGCGCGCCCCGCGAGCTGCGCTTCACGCAGGTGCTCGGCCCCGAGCAGCTCGAGAGCGTCATGACCGTCGCGCAGGCCCGCGACCTCGGGCGCGCGGACGCGGTCGCACTGGCACGCCGCGCGGGCGCCGACTGGATCGTCCTGGGCCGCGTCCGCGGGCTACGCTCGAGCACGAGCCAGCACGACCTCACGATGCCGCTCTACCACCGCGTCGAGGAGAAGGACGACAAGGGTGTCACGATCGTGCGCTGGGAGGAGTCGTCGCTGCACGTGGTCACGCGCGAGCGCGAGGTGACGGTGCAGTACGATTTCGACGTGCTGAGCACGAAGAGCGGCGCGGTCCTCGCGCACCACGAGGAGCCCGCGCACGCAGTCGCGCGCGTGGCGTGGACGGACTACCGGCCCGAGGAGCACTGCGACCGCTACGCGCTGCTGCCCCCGGACGTGCGCAGCAGTGATCCCGACCGCGCCCGGGCCGTCGACGCGCAGTGGCGCGAGCAGATGGGCTCGTGGGAGGTGCGGGACCTGCTGCAGCGCGCGCGCGACCAGCACGAGCGCTCGAGCTGGTCCGTGCGCTACCGCGGCGACTTCTACGGCGTCGACACGCGCCAACGCCCCGTCTGGCTCGGCGCGCTGCCCGGCGAGGACGACATGGCCTTCGTCGCCCTGCACGACGCCTGGCGCCCCGTGCTCGCGACGCTCAAGGAGCTGGACAGCAAGGATTGAGATCGCGCGCCCGATCGAGCAGGCGAGCCCGTGCGAGACACGCCATGCGCGACAACCACATCGGAAATCGAACGGACGGACGCGCCCACACCATCGTCGGGAACTGTCGGTCGGACGCAGACGCGGGCTTGCGCCGCAATCGAACCGGGTGTAGCCGACGGAATGGAGTGCCCCCCCGATTGATCCGCTACCCGACGCTGGAGCACTCGGGCACGCGCAAAGCGAGCTTTTCGGGGCTCTCCGCCTCGTCGACCTCGGCTCGGAACTGGGCCGGGGTCCTCTGCCCCAAGCTGCCGTGGGGCCTGCGGTTGTTGTACTCCTCCCGCCACGCGTCGAGCTCGACGCGCGCATCGATGATACTCGAAAAGTAGTGTTGCGATAGGCACTCACGCCGCAACTGGGCGTTGAAGCTCTCGATGAACGCGTTGTCCGTCGGCTTGCCGGGCCGGCTGTAGTCCAGCTTCACCCGGTTCGCGTACGCCCACTGGTCGAAGACCTTCGACGTGAACTCGGTCCTGTTGTCCACGTGGATCGACTCCGGAAGCCCGCGCTGCACACCCGCGCGCCTCAGCACGCGAGCGACCTCGGCGTCGCCGAACGTGCCGCCGACCTCGAGCGCCACGCACTCGCGCGTGAACGTGTCGAGCACCGTGAGCACCCGCAGCTTGCGGCCATCCGCCAACGCATCGCTCATGAAGTCCATCGCCCAGACCTGGTTGCCCCGTGTGGCCACGTTCGCTTCTTGCCGACGCACGGTGCTGCGACGACGCTTGGGCCGCTTCAGCCGCAGGCAGAGCCCCTCCTCGCGATACAGCCGGTACGTCCGCCTGGCGTTCACCTTCCAGCCCTCGCGACGCAGCAACACCTGCACACGACGGTACCCGTAGCTCACCCGGGTGGTCGCGATCTCGCGGATCCTCGCGCGCAACGGAGCCTGGTCCGGCCGGACCGAGCGGTACTGCATCGAGGACATCGCCGTGCCCGAAGCGCGGCAGGCCTTGCGCAGGCTCACGCGACAGGCCTCCGCCATCCAGCGGGTCACGGCACGACGCTCGACCGGCCTCACCACTTCTTTCGGAGCGCCTCCTGCAGCATCGTCCGGTCCAGCGTCAGGTCCGCGACCACGCCCTTCAGGCGCCGGTTCTCCTCGCGCAGCTGCCGCAGCTCGCGCACCTCGGGCGAGCTGATGCCGCCGAACTTTCGCTTCCAGCGGCAGAACGTCGTCTCGGTGATGCCCAACTCGCTGCAGACCTCGCCGACGACCACGCCGCCCTCGACGCGCTTCAGGGCGTGGGCGATCTGCTCGACGGTGAACTTGCCCGTCCGCATCTGGGGCCCTCCCGGTGGTTCTGGAGGCCCCGAAGGCTAGCTCAAAACGGGTCCCGCAACGCTCCAGGAATCGGGGAGCGGATCAGCATCGCCCCGGGCCTATGGCATTTCAGGCAGGCGCTACTTCCCTCGCACGTACTCCCGGATCGCTTCGAACTGGCTCTTGCCGTCGAGGCCGGCCTCGGCGATGACCATGGCGCCCTGGCCGCTGCCCAGGAAGTGGCCGTGCTTGAACGGGTGCAGCGTCGCGCGGCGGCCGCGCTCGGAGCGCACCCAGCGGTCCATCGTGGGCAGCGTGAAGTCCGTGATGCCCATCGCGACCTGCCGCTTGGCCTCGGGGAAGATCGACTCCCGCTCAGCCTCGGGCAGCATGTCGAACAGCTCGGCCGACACGACCGCGTAGACGTCGAGGTCGAGCCCGTCGCGATCGATCAGCGGCAGCGCCTGCTCGAGGAACGCGTACGTGACCGCGCTGCCCTGCAGCACGACCACGCCCTGCGGCGCGCCCTCCGCCGCGCGCAGCCGGTAGACGCCCTTCACGGCCGCCGACGCGGGCGGAAGCCCCAGCGCCGCGCGGTCGAGCACGGTCTCGGGCGGCCGCGTCACGAACGGCGCGATGACGGTGGGCCGCTTGGCGAGCGCCGCCGAGACGAGCGCGAACACCTCCTGCGGGTCCCACGGCGTCAGCGTGATCAGCGTGCCCGCGGGGAAGTTCTCCTGCAGCAGCTGCAGCGGCTGCGGGTCGGCGTGCGTGGGGCCGTCCTCGCCGGTCTTGAGCCCGGCGTGCGCGCACACGAGGAAGTACGGGCGGTACGAGCCGCCGTCCACGGCGACGCGCGCCTGGTTGCCGATCGCGTGCAGCCGCGCCGCGATGTGGCCGAGCGGCGCGATGAACGCTCCGTACGACGAGCCGGCGCCGCTGTGGCGCCCGAACGTCGCGATCCCGCCGAGCATGGCGACCATCGCGTCCTCGCAGATGCCGCCGATCGAGAGCGTGCGCGAGAGCGGGTTGCCGACGCGGTTGTAGTAGCCCGCCGGGAAGCCCTCTGTCGCCTTGTTCACGCTGGTCGAGCCGAGCAGGTCCGCGGCCGCGATCGCGAACGCGCCGCCGCTGAGCTTGTTGTAGTGCCCGAGCGAGAGCCCGAGCGCGTCGCGCAGCGTCGTCCTGCCGCCGGCCTTGAACGCGAGCGCCTCGGGCACCGTGTCCCCGG
>JBAIWU010000092.1:0-4499 GCA_037917155.1 Candidatus Eiseniibacteriota bacterium | reverse complement strand
ACCTCGTGCAGCACGCCGTCGATGCGGAAGCGCACGGTGACGCGGTCGCGCGCGGGCTCGACGTGGATGTCGCTCGCGCGCTGGTCGATGGCCTCGGCGATCATCAGGTTCACGAGCCGCACGACGGGCGCGTCCTCGACCTGCTGGCGCAGGGCGGCGAGGTCGACGTCCTCGCCCTCCTCCGCAGCGGAGGTGAGGTCCACCGTGTCGAGGATCTCGCCGAGGTGCTCGGTGGCGCGCAGCTCGGCGTAGTAGCCCTCGATGGCCTCGCGCACCTCGGTCGGGCGGCCGATCCAGACCTTGAGCTGGCAGCCGGTCAGCGCCCGGAGGTGGTCCAGCGAGACCACGTTGAGCGGATCGCCCACCACGACCTCGAGCACCTCGTCCCGGCGCGAGAGCGCCAGCACCTGGTGCTCGCGAGCGACGCCCTCGGGGACCGACTGCACGACCGCGCGGTCGGCGTTCGAGAGCTGCTCGGACGAGGCGATCGGGAGCGAGAACTGCTCGCCGAGCACCTCCACGACCTGCGCCTCGGTCATCAGGCCCATCCGCACGACGGTCTGGCCGAGGCGCTCGCGCTGGTCGAGCCGCGCCTGCAGCGCCTCCTGGACCTGGTCGGCCGTCAGGCGGCCGCGCTCGATCAGGATCTCGCCGAGGCGGCGGGTCGAGAGCCGGTAGGAGGTCGCCATCAGGCGTGGCCCTCCACGCGCGCGGTGCGGTAGACGCGCCGCTGCACGAGCGCGCGCTTCTCCGCGTCCACGAAATACGGGTAGGCGGTCTCGAAGTCCACGAGCGAGCGGTCGACCAGCTCGCCGAGGGCGTCGTCCATGCCCAGCATGTCGTCGCGGATGCCGGTGGCGATCGCGTTCGGGATCTGGTGCACCTTGTCGTCGCGGATCAAGTTGGCGATGCCCTGCGTGCCGAACATGACCTCGCGCGCGGCGACGCGGCCCTTGCCGTCGAGCCGCGGCAGCAGGAGCTGCGACACCACGGCGCGCAGCGTCATGGCGAGCTGGGCGCGGATCTGCGGCTGCTGGTGCGGCGGGAACGAGTCCACGATGCGCGTCACGGTCTGCGCCGCGGACTGCGTCGCCATGGTCGAGATGACGAGGTTGCCGGTCTCGGCGGCCGAGAGCGCCATGCTCATGCTGGTCAGGTCGCGCATCTCGCCGACGAAGATCACGTGGGGCATCTGCCGCAGCGCCCCGCGCAGGCCGCGCGCGTAGGTCTTGGTGTCCACGCCGACCTCGCGCTGCTCGATCACGGCGTGGCGCGACTCGAACACGAACTCGATCGGGTCCTCGATCGTGACGATGTGGCGCGGCGGGCCCGACTGGTTGAGCTGCTCGAGCAGCGAGGCGATCGTCGTCGACTTGCCCGAACCGGTGGGCCCGGTGACGAGCACGAGGCCGCGCGTGGTGGACAGGAGCTTGCCGACGATCTGGGACGAGAGGCCAATTTCCGCCGGCAGCGGGATGCGCAGCGGGACGATGCGGATCGCTGCGCCCCAGTGGCCGCGCTGGATGAACAGGTTGACACGGAAGTGCGCGACGCCGGGCAGGAAGTAGCGCGTGTCGAGCTCGAGATCGCGCAGGAACTGCTCGTGCAGCGCCGGGGTAAGGAAGCTTTCCGCGAGCCGCCGCGCGTCCACCGGCGAGAGCACGGGGCAGCCGGGAATCGCACCGAGCACGCCCGCGACCTGCGCCATCACCGGGTGGCCCGCGGTGACCAGGAGGTCGGAGGCCCCCATCTCCACTCCGCGCTTGAGCACGGCATCTCGTTCGAGAGCGACGGGGTTCACGATGGTGTCGGTCGGGTCCTCGTTCGCGCCGTGCGGGAGGGCAGGGGATGTCCGTTCGTGCGAACGCGTTGGAGTCGTGGCCGAGCGTGGGGCCGGCGGCCGTGCGGCCCGTCCGATTCGGTGTGATTCGGGCGTCGGGGCGAGGGAGAACGTCACGTCGGGTGTCTGCGATCCCCATGAGCATAGGGACTGCCGCGCGCGCGCGTCAACCACTGTACGCGTGCGGACACGCTCGTCCCGGAGGTGTACCGCGAGCGCACACCGAGGCCCTCGCTCGCCGCGTGTTTCGCGAAGCGAACGCCGTATTCCGCTGGACGAGCGCAACCGCTTCTGCCATCGTGTGGTGGCGCGCATTGCCGCACAGCATGAACCGCGCCCCAGGGACGGGCTGCACTCTCCGGCGACCCGGCCCAGGGTCTCTCGATGCGACAGGGAAGGTCGCCCTGGCGTTGCACTCCGGCGGCTCGCAGCGTGCAGATCACGCTCGCGTTCGCCACTCATCTCTCCACGTGAGTCGCACCCTTTCGCGGGCGCGAAGTCTGACACGCTTGCGCTGCTTGCGCTTTGCGTTGCGCTTTGCGGAAGGCCGTGGTTGCGTGCCGTCAAGGGCATGTTTCGTGCTTCGGCGCCCGCGGTCATGGAGCTGCAGTGGCTGCAGCCATCCAGCCCGGAAGCGCCTCGTGCGGCACGCGCCCCGAGCGCGCTCTGCGTTCAAGGAAGTTTCGCGTGTCGGGCTGCCGATCCCGCTCGGAGGGTGGCGACAGCCCTGTTGGAGGCAACGCCCATGAGGCGTTTGTTCGTTGCTCTCGCGCTGCTGCTCCTCGCTTCCATCGCCGTCGTGTCCAGGGCCTCCGCGCAGTACGCCTGGAACAGTGTCACGCTGACATGGACGACGCCGGGAGATGACAGCTTGACCGGAACCGCGTCCGCGTTCGACATCCGCTACTCGACCTCGCCCATCACCGCCGCGAACTTCGCGTCCGCGACGCGCTGGACCTCGGGCGTGCCGGCGCCGCTGGCGCCCGGCACGTCGCAGAGCGTGCAGGTCACCGGCCTGACGCAGCTCACCACCTATTACTTCGCGATGAAGACCGGCGACGACGCTGGCAACTGGTCGCTCATCTCGAACGTCGCATCCAAGGCGACGACGGCCGCACCCGACCTCATCCGGCCGGCGCCGATCGCCATCACGGTCACCGGGCAGACGGACTCCACGGTGTCGCTGCAGTGGACGGCCGTGGGCGACGACAGCCTCACGGGCACCGCGACCTCGTACGACCTGCGCTACTCGACGACGGCGATCACCGCGTCGAACTTCGCGAGCGCCACGCAGGTGACGAACGAGCCGACGCCCCTCGTCGCCGGCACGGTGCAGACGTACACGGTTCGCAACCTGACACGGCAGACGACCTATTACTTCGCGATCAAGGCGATCGACGACGCCGGCAACGTCTCGGCGATTTCGAACGTGCCGTCGGCGACGACTCCGGATACGATGCCGCCCGCGGCGATCACGAACCTGACGCTGGGGCTGTACTGGATCAACTTCGCGAGCGCGGCCGTGCTGCCGCCGAGGATCAAGATCGGTGGATAACGTCGCATGAGGGGCGGGCGCCTCGGGACCAGGCGCTCCGGACGACGCCAGGAGGGCGTGAGACTCCTCCTCCTGGCGGTGTGGTTCGCCTTGCCCTCGCTGGCGCCCGCGCTCGCGCGGGCCCAGCAGGCGGACTCGATACGGATCACGTGGACCGCGCCGGCCGACAACCCCGGGCCGAGCGCGGTCGCGCGTTATGACATCCGCCTGTCCATCGTGCCGCTGACCGACGCCAACTTCCTCAACGCGACGCCGCTCGTCTCGGGCACGCCGCGCAACCCCGGCGCGCGCGAGACGCTCGTCGTGCGCAACCTCGCCGTCGGCCGCACCTACTGGCTGGCGATCCGCTCCGCCGATCGCGCGGGCAACTGGTCGGCGATGTCGAACGTGCTCCAGTGGCCGGCCGCGCTGGACGCGTCGCCGCCCCCGACGCCTACGAACGCGGTGGCCGACCTCGATCCCTCCGGAACCGAGGTGCAGCTCACGTGGAACCCGAGCAGCGCGCCCGACCTCGCCGGCTACGACGTCTACCGCACCGCGGATCCCGCAAAGGGCTGGCAGGAGCTGACGGCCGCCCCCGTCACGGGCACGAGCTGGATCGACACGCAGCCGCCTTCGGGCTTCCCGCGCCTCTACTACGCCGTCACCGCGAAGGACCTCACGGGCAACGAGAGCGCGCGTTCCGCGTCCGCGGTCGTCGTGTTCAGCGACGCGCGCGCCGCCGGGACCGCGTGGCGGCTGCTGCCCGCGTACCCGAACCCGGCGCGCGTCGGCGCCGTGCAGCACCTTCCGATCGAGTCGCCGATTGCCGGCGGCCTCGGGCGCGTCGAGATCCTCGACGCCGCGGGGCAGCTCGTGCGGAGCTTCGACGCGCAGGGTGGCTCGCTCCCGGCCGCGGAGCTCGACTGGGACGGCCGCAACGACCACGGCGTGCCGTGCGCGCCCGGCGTGTACACGGCGCGGCTCACGGCCGGCAGCGTGCGCCAGGTCATCCGCATCGCGAGGGTGCCGTGACGGCGGCTCGCGCGCGGGCCGCGGGGCTGGCGATCGTCGCGCTGTGCGCGGCGATGGCGCCGGCGGGCGCGTGGGCGGCCGTGGAGTCCG
>JBAIWU010000091.1:0-2293 GCA_037917155.1 Candidatus Eiseniibacteriota bacterium | reverse complement strand
CCCACGCCGAGGGGCTGCTCGGGCGGGTGGTGAAGAACTTCTCGGGCCGGCCCGGGCTCGCGATCGCGGAGCGGCACTACGTCACCGCGCTGCGGATCCGCATCGCCGCGTTCGGGCCGTGGTCGCTACCGGTGGCGGAGTCATACCAGGACCTCGGCAATCTGTACCGGATGCGCCGCAGCGTCGCGGCCGCGCGGTCGATGTTCGAGACGGCGCTCGACATCCGCCGCGGCATCCTGGGCCCGCGGCACGACGAGGTCGGTTCGACGCTCGCCTCGCTCGCGTTCCTCGAGGCCAACGAGGGGGACTGGGCGGCGGCCGAGACCCTGGCGGGCGCCGCCGTGGCCGCGACCCCGGAGCGCTCCGGCCACCCCACCGGCGACCGCTCGATCCGGGTCGGACTGCAGGGCCGCATGCTGCTGCGGATGGGGCGCACCGCCGAGGCGCTGCCGCTGCTCACCGAGGCGGCGGCGCTGCGCGAGTCGGTGTGGGAGCGCGGTCCGCGCGACCAGGCCAGCGCGGTGATGGCCGGGCTCGCGCTGCATCGTGACGTCGCGCTCGCCCTGGCGCTCGAGGGCCGCGGCGACGAGGCGTTCGAGGAGCTCGCGCGCGGCATGAGCCGCACGCTGAGCGGGCGCTGGTACGACCCGGACGCGCGCGTGAGCGATCCGTGGCGCGGCCTGCTGCCCGCGGTGCGCGCGCGCCTGCGCCCCGACGAAGCGCTGGTGACATGGGTGCGCGCCACCACGCTGCCGCTCACCGACGACGACCCGATCCTCGCCTGCGTGGTGCGGCCGGGTGGACCGGTGCGCTGGATCCCGATCCGGCACGTGGTGCCGGTGACGCCGCACCTCGGCACCATCCGCGACGTGTACTGGCACGAGATGCGGAACGCCGGGACGTGGCCGCGCCGCGTGGCGCCGAGCCCCGCCACCGAGCGCATGGCCGACCGCATGACGCGCGAATGGTTCGCGCCGGTCGAGTCCACGCTCACCGGGGTCACGCGGCTGGTGGTGTGCGGCCCCGACCTGTTCGCGGGCGGGCCGCTCGGCGCGCTGCGCGATCGCGACGGCCGCTGGCTCGCCGATCGCTACGTGATCTCCTACACCCCGTCCGCGCTGCTGTTCGTGCACGATCGCGAGAATGCGCGCCCGGCGCGCGTGGCGTACGGCCGGCCGGCGCTGCTGGTGGGCGACCCGGCGTACTCCGAGCAAGACCCCGGGCGCTGGTCGAGGCTCCCCGGCGCCGGCGACGAGATCCGGGCGCTGACTTCGCGCATGCCGTCGGCCACGGTGCTGGCGGGCGCCGACGCCAGCGCCGCGCGGCTGCGCGCGCTCGCGGGCTCGGGTGCGCTCGCCCGCTACGGTGTGCTGCACTTCGCCGGGCACACCGCGATCGATCTGCGCGGCGCGCTCGAGTCGGCGCTGGTGCTGGCGCCCGACTCGTCGGCAGGCTCGCTCAACTCGCGGCTGCGCGCGCGCGAGATCGCCGACCGCTGGCGGCTGGACGCCGACCTCGTGAGCCTCGCGGGATGCCGCTCGGTGGAGGGCATGCAGTCGGCGAGCGAGGGCTGGCTCGGTCTCAACGAGGCGTTCCTGTCGGCCGGCGCACGCTCGCTGCTGGTCACGCTGTGGCCGGTGGACGACGCCGCGACCGCGCGGCTGATGGAGGAGTTCTACGGCCGGCTCGAGGACGGCACGCGGCGGCCCGATCGCGCCGAGGCGCTGCGTGAGGCGCAGCGGGCGCTGCGCGAGTGGCACGCGCCCGACGGCAGCCGGCCGTACGCGCACCCGGCCTACTGGGCGGCGTTCGTGCTCATCGGCGACCCGGGCTGATCCCGCCGCTCCCCGCGCGCCCCGAGCACGGACGCCGGCGTGACGGGTCGCCCCGTCGCGCCGGCGTCGTTCCCTTCACGCCGGTGTGCGTCAGGCGTTCCACACCCGCGCGGCCTCCGCTCCCACACGCCCCTCGCGGCACGGCTTCGAGGCCAGGAACTCGGCCGCGAGCTTCGCCTGGAGCGGCAGCGCCTTCGTCGCGTCCACCGCGCACGACTCGGTGACGCACGTCACGATCGCGGCGCGACCCGCCGCGGTGAGCGGTGAGTCGGCGGGCGCGAGCCCCGAGACGCCGTTGGGCGCGTCCTTGAGCGGCGCGGTCTCGAGCGCGCGACGCGCGATCGAGCCCTTGCCGTTCGCGAGCGCCCACGCCGTCCTGAGCGCGTCGTCGAGCGGCGCGGCCGCATCCACCAGCCAGCCGAGCGCGTCCTTCGCCTTCACCGCCTCGCCGCCGAGCA
>JBAIWU010000090.1:0-7192 GCA_037917155.1 Candidatus Eiseniibacteriota bacterium | reverse complement strand
CGAGCGCGGCCGGCACGAGGATGTCGCAGTCGACCTCGAGGATCGAGCCCGCGAGGGGCTGCCCGCCGGGGAAGCCGGCGACGCCCTTGCGCGTCGCCACGTGCTGCAGCAGCGCCGTGACGTCGAGCCCGTCGGGGTTCTGGATCGAGCCGGACACGTCCGAGGCCGCGACGACCTTCGCGCCGCACTCGCGCGCGAGCAGGTCGGCCGCGACGCCGCCCACGTTGCCGAATCCCTGGACCGCGACGCGCGCGCCGCGCAGCGGCATGCCGAGGTGGCGGCACATCTGCTCGACGCAGATCATCACGCCGCGCCCGGTGGCCTCGCGCCGCCCGGCCGAGCCGCCCACCTCGAGCGGCTTGCCCGTCACGACCGCGTACTCCGTGCGGCGGGAGTGCATCGAGTACGTGTCCACGAACCACGCCATCTCGCGCTCACCCGTGTTGACGTCCGGGGCCGGCACGTCGCTGTCGGGCCCGAAGATGTCCGAGAGGTCGGCGGCGTAGCGGCGGGTCAGCCGCTCGAGCTCGCCCCTCGACAGCGTGCGCGGATCCACGACGATGCCGCCCTTGCCGCCGCCGAACGGGATGTCGGCGACCGCGCACTTCCACGTCATCCACGACGCGAGCGCCGCGACCTCGTCGAGCGTGACGTCCTGGTGGAAGCGGATCCCGCCCTTGGCGGGGCCGCGGGCGATCGAGTGCTGCACGCGGTAGCCGGTGAACACGCGGATCGTGCCGTCGTCCATCGGGATCGGCAGGTTCTGGATCGTCGCGCGACGCGGCTTCTTCAGCATCTCCTTGACGCCCGCGTCGAGGCCGAGCCGGGCGGCCGCCTCGTCGAACTGGCGCTCCGCGTTCTCGAGTGGATTGAGCTGCGTGTTCACCCCTACCGCTGCCATGCCACCTCCGTGCGCGGCGGGGCCGCGCCGATTCCAAGAACGCCCCCCGGCCGGACGACCGGGGAGCGGTTCGGGCTCTGTGCGTGTTGGAACGCGCGCGGGAGTATAGCGAGCCGGTTCGCGCGCTCACAAGACGGCCGCGACCCGGGAGGGCCGCGGCCGCCCGCTCATTGGCTGGCGGGCCAGTACAGCGCCTTGAACTGGCCGAACGTCATCGGCGGCAGCGTGATCGGCTCGCCGGAGGCCGGCCGGGCGCCGGGGCGCGGCGCCGGACGCGCCGCCGCCTGCGCCCCGGTGCCGCCGGTCTCGTCATCCCAGCGCTCGATCCACCAGCGCGTGCTGTCCGGCCGGAAGCCCTTCGCGACCAGCTCGCTCGGGATGACCGCCGAGTCGCCGCGCCCGAGGTAGAACAGGGCGTGCCCGAACACGGGCGTCACCGTGGGCGTGCCGTCCGCGGCCGTCACCGTCACCTTGAGGTCGACGCTCGTGGTGATGGCGCGGTGCCACCGGAACGGGTGGCCGGGGCGCGGGTCGGGCACGTCGTTGAGCACGTTGTCGATCGTGATCTGCACGTCGCTCGCGGGCGGCTGGTCGGCGCCGCCGGTGAAGAGGTGCAGCGCCATGTTCATCTCGTCCTCGCGCAGCCAGGGTCGGTCGCGGAACGGGTTCCCGGCCGAGTCGTTGGGCGCGAAGATGAAGCGGTAGTCATCGGTGAACACCTCGGCGTACCGCGAGGGGTCGCGGTTCTTCCAGCACCAGACGAACAGCCGCACGACGTCGGCCGGCGAGCTGGGCGTCGGCGCGGGCGAGGACACGACCCGCTCGGTCGAGACGCGAGGCGAGAACGGGTTGAAGCAGCCCGCGACCGCGGCCCCGACGACGAGGATCAACAGCAGGAAGACGAGGCGACGCATCGGGATCCTCCGGACCTAGAGTCCACCGGACGTGGAGTTGAGCCGGCGGCGCCCCATGCAGACGGCATCCACGTCGTCCGGGTTGTTGGCGGCATAGGTGGCGTCGATGCGGTCCTCCCACCGGTAGAGGTACCAGCGCGCCCCGACCTTCTGCATGTACAGGTCGGCGTAGCCGATCGCGATGCTCTTCACCGTGTTGCCGTCCGCCGACTTGGCGACCAGGCTGTAGTGGCGGTGCACCATCGCATCCGTGTCCGTGGGCGGCGGGTCGAGTCCCGACTGGTCGTCGGGCGCCCACGTGAAGATGTACGTGAAGCCCGGGTCGAGCTGGCCGAGGTAGTCGTAGCACTTCATCTCGAGCGGCTTCGTCCACGTGTCCGGCGGCGTCAGGCCCGTCTCCAGCCGCCACGCGTCGACCACGGTGGGAGGATGGAACGCGTAGAACGCGTGCGTGTCCGCCCCCGTGCTGTCGGCGAGCGCGTCCTGGTACGCGATCCGGCCCGAGGCGCCCCGGGAGCTCATCGCGGACGCGATCGTGCTGAGCAGCGCGTCCGTCGAGCTGTACACCGGGATCACGATGTCCCCCGGGGGAGGCTTCTCGGGCGTCGCGGGCGTGAACGGGTTCGTGCACCCCGTCGCGAGGGCGAGGATCGGGGCCGCCGCGAGGAGGGCGAGCCGGTGGCGGAGCCGCATCAGAGGTTCCACGTGAGCTGCAGGTTGCCGTTCCAGTAATCCGTTTCCGAGCGCGGCGTGGGCACGGGGAGGTTGTTCGTGTAGCCGATGGTCCGCTGGTCCGTGTACGTGCGACCGACCCGGCCGGTCAGCAGCCCCTTGGCCCCCACGTGGAGGTTCACGTCCACGCCGCCGGTGAAGTCGAGGCGCTTGTCGGTGCGCTGGTGCGCCTGGACGCCGTTGGACGTGCCGGAGCGGTCGGACGTCGTGTAGCGCGGATCCACGTGGATCGAGAGGCCGCTGAAGGGAGCGTAACGCACGCTCGAGGTCAGGGCGTAGTTCTGCGTCTCGTCGGACAGCTGCAGGGAATTGAGCCCGTCGGGCTGGATCGTGTAGCTGCCGCGGGGCGCCTGCGACGCCGTGTGCGACACGTCGATCGACAGGTTCCCGGGCAGCGCCGCCGAGAGCGACGTGTTGTTGTTGTAGCTGAGCGACAGCGTGTTGTTCGTGGGCCGGAAGGGGTACTGGAGGTAGTCCGCCTGGATCTGGTTGTTCTGCGTCACGGTGAGCGAGTGCATGAGGCGGTACGTCCAGCTCCACTCCGAACGGTAGGAGCGCGTGTCCGTGTTGGACCCCGTGGTCGCGGCCGCGATGTTGATCGTGCGGTTCAGGGAGACCTGCAGCGCGATGCGGCTGCTGAGCCTCTCGGACGGATTGTAGTTCATCTCGGTCCGGTAGCTCTGGCGATACGCGTCCCGCGGCGTCGGCGGCGTGGCGGAATCCGCCCAGGCCACGTAGCGGAACCGGTCCAGGCCGATGCTCAGGACGATGCGCCCGATGATCCGCGGCCCGAAGTTGCGCGCCAGCGTCGCGTCCGCGGCCCGGTTCAGGTCGTTCTCGTCGTAGCCGCCCGTCGCGCGCTGGCGGAAGAACACCTGCGTGCCGCGAGAGTCGCCATAGCTCGCGTCGACGGACCAGCCGATCAGGGACCAGCGCAGGACGGCCCGGGCTCCGCCGTCCGTGCTGCTGTTGGTCAGCGACCTCGAGCGGTTGACGTCGCCGCTGAGGTCGAGGTAGCGGTCGTTGTCGACGCGGAGCCGCAGCGTGCCGTCCGCCGAGTTGTTGCGGGTCAGGATGCGGTTGACGTGCGTCGTGTCGAGCGGCGTTTCGACCCGCGTGTTGCGCAGGCCGTAGTTGACGTTCAGCCGCACCGGCGAGTTGGGCAGGACCACGAGGTTGCCGCGCAGGTTGGTCGAGAGGTCGTTCGTGCTGATCTCCGCCGGGTAGGTCGGCGGGCGCGAGTGGGAGAGGTTGCCGTTGACCGAGCCGCTCAGGTCGTGGGTCAGCACGTTCGGGTTGTTGTAGCGCACGCGGCCGTCGAGACTGCCCGAGAAGCCGCGCTTGATCACCGCGACGCTGTTGTCGTCGAGGTAGCCGCTGCGCACGTTGAGCTCCGAGCTGAGCCGTTTGCCGCCCGCGAGCGCGCGGCTGGTGAAGCCGTACTCCGACTTGTTCTCGTCCTGCGTCGGGGCGCCGGGATCGGCGCTGAAGAACCGGAGCTGGTACGACCGGGCGCCGAACGAGAGCTGCTTGCTCACGGTCAGGCCGGCCTCGGTCGTGGCCTCCCGGTTCTGGCGCAGGCTCGTGACGCTGCCGCTCAGGATGCGCTGCAGCTCGATGTTCGTGGCGTTCGTGAGGTACAGCTGGCCCCGCTGCAGCCGGTACTGGGAGCCGTTCGTCCACGTGTTGCTCGTCCGCTGGATGTCGTAGCCGCTCGTGTACGTGAACGTGTTCGTCGTCCTGCCGGCCGTGCCGCCCGCGAGTGGGTTGAGCTTCTGGCGGTCCATGAACGGCCCGACGCTGTCCACGGTGACGCCGATGCTGTCGGCGAGGAACAGGATCCGCGACATCGGAAAGCGGTAGCGGATCATCAGCGCGCGCAGGGTATCCGGCGTGATCTGGAGGCTGTCGGCCACCGGGAAGAGCCGCACGAAGCTCAACCCGAGCGTGTCTCGCAGCAGCGTCGTGTCCGCGAACGCAAAGCGCACGGAGGGCGCCTGTTGGGCGCGGCCCGGGAGGGCCTGCGTCAGCACCGACACGGTCAGCGGGACCAGGAGGAGGGTCAGCCGGGTGGGACGGGGCATGCCGGTACGGGAAATGCTCCTCGAGCGGGACGGATCGTGGGCCGACATCGTGTCGGGACGCCCCATGCTAGGCACGAGGCATGCCGCAACACTATGCCATACCCGCGACCAGCGCAGGGCGCACAAATATCGTCGGGTCCGGAACCCGCGGGGCACCGGGACGGCCGCAGCTGGCGGGCGCGACCCGGGTCGACGGGCGAACCGGCAAGTCTCTGGGCGGTACCCGCCAATGGCTTGCCGCAGCGGGGAATCGGATGCTAGCTTGCCGCAGTTTCGCGAGGCACGGAGGCCTTGCCGAGCCCGCACCCTCGGCCCAGCCCACCGTCGGCTCTCGAGCGTTCTCGAAGCACCCTTCCACCCGGTTTCCCCAGTGAGGCAGGGATGTTCCTCGACAGCCTGATGGGCTATTTCTCGACCGACGTCGCCATGGACCTGGGCACGGCCAACACCCTCGTCTGGGTCAAGGGACGGGGGATCGTGCTCAACGAGCCCTCGGTGGTGGCGGTGGAGAAGTCCACCAACAAGGTGCGTGCGGTCGGGACGGAGGCCAAGCTCATGCTCGGCCGCACGCCCGACGAGATCAACGCCATCCGTCCGCTCAAGGACGGCGTCATCGCCGACTTCCAGGTCACGGAGCACCTGCTCCGCGAGTTCGTCCACCGCGTGCAGAAGCACAAGTTCATCGTCCGTCCCCGGATCATCATCTGCGTGCCCTCCGGCATCACCGAGGTCGAGAAGCGCGCCGTGATCGACTCCGCGGTGCGCGCGGGCTGCCGCGAGGTGCTGCTCGTGCCGGAGCCCATCGCCGCGGCGATCGGCGTCGAGCTGCCCGTGGACACGCCCACCGGCAACATGGTCGTGGACATCGGCGGCGGCACCACCGAGATCGCGGTCATCGCCCTGAACGGCATCGTCACCAAGACCAGCATCCGCACCGGCGGGGACGAGCTCGACGAGGCGATCTCCAGCTACTCGAAGAAGGCCTACAACATGCTCATCGGCGAGCAGACGGCCGAGCGCATCAAGATCGAGATCGGCTCGGCGTTCCCGCTCCCCGAGGAGATGGACATGGAGATCAAGGGGCGCGACCTCGTCCGCGGCATCCCGCGCACCCTGCGCGTGTCGTCGGTCGAGATCCGCGAGGCGCTCCAGGAGCCGGTCGGGCAGATCGTGAACGCGCTGCGGGAGTGCCTCGAGCGAACGCCCCCCGAGCTCGCCGCGGACATCGTCGACCGCGGCATCTACCTGACCGGTGGCGGTGCACTGCTGCGCGGGCTCGACCTGCTGATGCGCGAGGTGACCAACCTCAACATCCGCGTCGCCGAGGATCCGCTCACCTGCGTGGTGCGGGGCGCCGGCAAGATCCTCGAGAGGCTCGAGGACTACGACAAGGTCATCCTGAGCGGCCATCGGGACTAGCCTTGCGAGGCATCCTTCCTCCGGCGGAGCGCCGCAGCGTCGTGCTGGTCGCGACGTATGCGGCGCTCTCGCTGCTCCTGCTGGTCATCGGCGACCACCTGCCCGTGTCGTGGATGCGCGGCACGGGGGCGTTCGTGTTCGCGCCCTTCGACCGGCTGGTGCTCACGGGCGACCGGCTGTTCGCCGCGTGGCGCGAGAACACCGCGCTGCACGAGCGCATCGCGCGGCTCGAGCTCGAGAACGCGCGGCTGCGCGTCGAGGGGGCCGAGAACCGGCGGCTGCGAGACCAGCTCGGCATCCCGGCGTGGCAGGGCCTGCCGCTCAAGTCCGTCGAGGTGCTCTCGCTCTCGGGCGACCCGGTCCCCACGGCGGCGACGCTGAGCGCGGGCGTCGCCGACGGCGTCCACCCCGGGGACGCGCTGCTCACGCGCGACGGCCTCGTCGGCCGCATCGTCGAGTCGTGGCCGCGGCTGTCGCGCGCGGCGCTGCTCACCGATCCCAACATGGCGATCGCGGCCGAGGTCGAGACGACCGGCGTGAACGGCATCGTACGGGTCGCGCTGGTGCCGAGGCCTCGGCTCATGTTCACCTCGGTGCCGCTCGCTGACACCGTGCGCGTGGGCGAGCGCGTCGTGACCTCGGACCTGTCGGTGCGCTTCCCGCGCGGCATCCCGGTCGGGCGCGTGGTTCACGTCCTGCGCGATCCCATGGGGCTCATGCAGGAGGTGGAGATCCGGCCCGCCGCGGAGCTGTCCCGCCTGCGGCAGGCGTTCGTCGCGCCCGGGCCGAGGCCGGTGGACCCGACAGGACTGGTGCGCCCCCACGTGGAGTTCGAGCCGCAGCGCATCGCGCCGCCGCCGACGCTCCGCGCGGCGGCGCCGGCGAGGGCCGCGCGCCCCGCGCGGCGGGACACCGCCGCGAAGGCGCGCGCGGCCGACTCCACGGGAGGGGCGCGATGAAGCCGCTGGGCGGGTTCCTGCTGCTGGCCGGCGTCACGCTGCTGCTGCGCTCGACGGCGCTCTCGGGCCTCGCGGCGCGGGGCATCCTGCTCGACGCGCTCGCGTTCACGACCGTGGTCTGGGCGCTGCGGCACGGCGACTCGTGGGGCTCGTCCTACGGGTTCGTCGTCGGCCTGGTGGCCG
>JBAIWU010000089.1:0-2157 GCA_037917155.1 Candidatus Eiseniibacteriota bacterium | reverse complement strand
CGGCCCGACGCTGGCCGCTCGAGCGGTCCGCTCCTATAGTGGCGGGTGCACGCGCCGCACCGCCCCGCGGCCGGTCCCACCCTCACCAGCAGGTGCCATGTCACGCGAGACGCAGCGCCGGATCCTCTGGGCCGACGACGAGATCGACCTCCTCAAGCCGCACATCCGCTTCCTCGAGCAGAAGGGCTACGCGGTCACGGCGGTGCCCAGCGGCGCCGACGCGCTCGACGCCCTCGCGCGGGAGCGGTTCGACGTGCTGCTCATCGACGAGATGATGCCGCGGCTGGGGGGCCTCGAAACGCTCGACCAGCTCAAGACGCGCGACATCGCGATCCCCGTCGTCCTCATCACCAAGAGCGAGGAGGAGACGCTCATGGAGGAGGCGATCGGCAAGCGCATCACGGACTACCTGATCAAGCCCGTGAACCCCTCGCAGGTCTTCCTCGCCTGCAAGCGCGTGTTCGACTCGCAGAAGCTGCAGGACTCGCAGCGAGCCCGCGACTACGTCGGCGAGATGCAGCGCTGGCAGACGATGGACCTGCGGCGGCTCGACTGGGCCGGCTGGGTCGAGCTGGCCGTGGACGTGGCGCGCTGGGACGTCGCGCTGGACGGCGCGCCCGAGGCGGGCCTGCAGCAGGCGCACGGCGACTTCCGCAAGAGCCTCAACATCGACTTCGGCCGGCTGATCGAGGAGCGCTACCCGGGCTGGGTGCAGCGCGCGGCCAAGGGGCAGGCGGAGGACCGGCCGCTGCTCTCGAGCGACGTCGTGCGCCACGCGGTCGTGCCGCACCTCAAGGCGGGCACGCGCGTCATGTTCGTCGTCATCGACTGCATGCGGCTCGACCAGTGGTTCACGCTCGAGCCGCTGCTCGAGGACTGGTTCGAGATCCAGCGCGAGTACTACTGCTCGATCCTGCCCACGGCCACGCCGTACTCCCGCAATTCGATCTTCGCCGGGCTGCTGCCCGCCGAGCTGCACCGGAAGCACCCGGACCTGTGGCAGGAGAGCAGCCACGACGAGCGGACGCGCAACCGCTTCGAGCGCCAGTTGATGGACTTCCAGCTCGAGCGGCTCGGCGCGACGCCGGCGACCGCGCCCAAGTACCTCAAGATCTACGACCAGGACGAGGCCATCAACACGCGCCGGCAGATCAACTCGTTCACCAACGTGCCGCTCACCTCGATGGTGTTCAACTTCCTCGACATCCTCGCGCACGGGCGCAGCGAGAGCGACATCCTGCAGGAGCTGGCGCCGGACGAGGCCGCGTTCCGCGCGGTGATGAAGGCGTGGTTCACGCACTCGCCCCTGTACGAGATCTTCCAGGCGCTCTCGACGCAGGACTGCGTCGTGGTCGTGACCACCGACCACGGGTCGGTGCTGGGCCGGCGCGCGGCGCTCGTGTACGGCAACCGCGACACGTCGACGAACCTGCGCTACAAGTTCGGGATCAACCTCAACACCGATTCCAAGCAGGCCATCATCATCCGCAAGCCGATGGAGTACCTGCTGCCCGACGAAGGCGTGAACAAGAACTACGTGCTGGCGCGGGAGGACTTCTACTTCGTCTACCCGACCAAGTTCCACGAGTACGAGCGCCAGTACCGGGGCTCGTTCCAGCACGGCGGCGTGTCGGTCGAGGAGATGATCCTGCCGCTCATGACCCTGCGGCCCCGCGCGCCGCGCGCCGGAACGTGACGCCGGGCGCGGTCCGGCACACGCACTCGGTGGAGCAGACCGAGGCGCTGGGCGCGGCGCTGGCCCCGGCGCTCGCCGCGGGCGACGTCGTCGCGCTCTCGGGCGAGCTGGGCACGGGCAAGACGCGGTTCGTCGCCGGGCTGGCGCGCGCGCTCGCGCCCGGCGCGCGCGTGCGCAGCCCCTCGTTCACGCTGGTCAACGAGTATCCCGGCCCGCTGCCGCTCTTCCACCTCGACCTCTACCGGCTCGGCACCGGCGAGGTGGACGCGCTCGGGCTCGAGGAGTACGCGGCGCGCGGCGCGCTCGTGGTCGAGTGGGGCGAGCGGCTGCCCGCGGCCTGGCTCGAGGACGCGCTGCGGCTGGCGTTCTCGTCCGGCGAGGGCGACGAGCGGCGCATCGCCGCCGGCGCCGACGGCGCGCGCGGCCGCGCGCTGCTCGCCGCGTGGGTCGCGCTGCCGGAG
>JBAIWU010000088.1:0-1744 GCA_037917155.1 Candidatus Eiseniibacteriota bacterium | reverse complement strand
GCGCGCGCGCACCTGCCCGCCGGCCGAGATCAGCCGCAGCCGGTCGCCCGGCTCCATGCCGCGCGCGAGCGCACGCACCGCCTCCTGCAGCCCGGACCGCGAGCCGCCGGCGAGGAGCCGCCCGTCGACGACGAGCGTCAGCGCCACGCGCGGCCAGCGCGCGCGCATGGGCCTCACGACCAGCCGGCTCACCTCGCCGCTGTCGAGCCGGACACCGAACGCGTGGTCGAGCTCGGCGACCGGGTGCCCGAGCGGGTCGATGACCGAGACGACCACCTCGTGGTGTCCCCGCCCGGTGACGCGCACGTGGTCCACGGTCGCGCCCCCGAGCGCCTGCGCGCCCGCCGGCGCCGCGGCGGCCAGCAACAGCGTCGCGGCGAGCAGGCCGCGCCGGGCCGCACGCGCGCTCATGGCGCGAACCCGAAGCGCTCGGGCGCCTCGGCCACCACGCGGGCCGCGAAGATCTTGGGCACGTAGTTGCGCGTCTCCTCGGGCAGGAGCTGGTTCTCGACGAGGTACCAGTACTTGTGCGTGGAGCGCAGCATGGGATCCGTGATCTTCTGCTTGGCCCGGGCGAGCGCGTTGTGGCCGCGATTGTACGACGCCAGCACGAGCATGAAGTACTCCGGCCCCTGGTCGCGCAGCATGGTCGCGAAGTAGTCCGCGGCCGCCGCGGTCGAGGGCGCGACGTTCGTGCGCTCGTCGCGCGCGGGGTCGGCCTCGTCGACGCGCAGCCGGTACTGGCGCGCGGTCTCGGGCATGAGCTGCCACAGCCCCAGCGCGCCGACCGGGCTCTTCTGCATCGAGTCGAGCTCGCTCTCGACCCACGGGACGTAGTCGAACGCCTCGGGCAGGTGGCGCTGCGCGAGCAGGGCGCGGATGCGCGGCCGCAGCACGGCGGCGCGGCGCAGCATCGTCGTCATCTGGCCCGGGTACTTCTGGTAGTCCTCGACGAAGCCCCACACCTGGTCCACGAACGCCGGCGGCACGTCGGGATCCTGTCCCAGCTCGACCGAGTAGCGGCGGATCTGGTGCTCGACGTACTCGCGGTTCGTGAGCGTCGCGAGCCGCGCCTGCGACGCCTCGACGGTGGCCGGGTCGAGCGCGCGCGCGAAGTCAAACTCCCGCTCGTCCGCGGGCAGGTCCTTCACGATGCCGCCGAACACGAGGCCCACCTCGCGCAGCGACGCGCCGCGCGGCGCGAGGTCGGAGAGCAGCAGCAGGTCCGAGGCGTAGAGCAGGTGCGCGCGCGCCAGCTCGGCGTCGCCCTCGCGCGAGGCGGCGATGCCGGCGCGCACGGCCTCGAGCGCGCGTGCGCGCACCGCCTCCTGCTCGTGCGCCACGGTGGCACGCTCGTTGAGCGCGTCCGAGACGCGCAGCGCGACGACGATCGCGACGACCACGAGCACGGCCGCGCCCGCGAGCAGCCCGATGCGCCGCCACGCCGGCGCCACCCGCCGCGCGACGCGGAACTCGACGTCGCCGAAGCGCAGCAGGTCGCCCGCGCGGACGGGCGCGCGCAGCACGGACTCGCCGTTGAGCTTCGTGCCGTTGCGGCTCTTGAGGTCCACGACCACGAGCCCCTCGCCCTCGCGGTCGAGCCGCGCGTGGATGCGCGAGACGCTCTCGTCGTCGAGCACGAGCCCGGCGCCCGGGTCACGCCCCACCGTGGTCACGGCCGCCCGCAGCACGACCTCGGCGCCGCTCGCCGCGCGCGGCCGCAGCCGCCAGCGCGTCACGGTGA
>JBAIWU010000087.1:0-1790 GCA_037917155.1 Candidatus Eiseniibacteriota bacterium | reverse complement strand
AAGGACCCCGCGGCCCGCATCCAGCGGGCGGAGCACCTGCTGGTGGAATTGAACCGCCTGCTGCACGACTTCCCAGGCCTGGAGGGGCGCGATGTCTTCTGACGACCGCACGCGGGTGAGGCAGGCGCTCGTCGTGGGCGGCGAGGTCGCGGTCGCGTGGGGGGACGGGCACGAGTCGTACTACCCGGGCGGCCCGCTCCGCAAGGCGTGCAGCTGCGCGTCGTGCAAGGGGGAGCGCCACCTGTTCGGGCGCGCCACGCTGCCCACGCTCACGCCGCTGCGCCCGGAGGCGTTCGTGCCGGCCGCGGTCGCCCTCGTCGGCAACTACGGCCTCAAGGTGACGTGGGGCGACGGCCACGACCACGGGATCTACGACCTCAAGGACCTGCGCGCCGCCTGCCCGTGCGAGGCGTGCGCCGCCGCCCGCCGCTGATCGGCGGCCGCTCGGCAGCAGGTCGAACCCTGGGCGCGCCACCGGGACGGCCGTGCGCGGGTGCGCGGCGTCACGCCGCCCGCACGCGGGCTCGCTAGAATCCCGCCGGTGAGCGAATCGAGGACCATCTCCGTCGACGGAGTCGAGCTGAACGTCGTGCTCCAGCGCAAGCGCGTGAAGAACATCAACGCCCGCCTGCACGGGAGCACGGTGATGATGAGCGCGCCGTACCACGCGACGCGCGCCGAGATCGAGCAGGCGATCCCCGAGCTCGCGCGCCGGCTGCTGCGCCACGCGCGCGCGACGCGCGTCAACCGCGAGGAGGACGCCCTCGCGCTCGCGCGCCGTCTGGCGGCGACCTTCCCGGCGCCGCCCGAGGTCCGGGGCGTGACGTTCGTGACGACGCAGCGCGCGCGCTGGGGGAGCTACAGCCCAACGAGCGGCACGATCCGGCTCAACGCGCTGCTCCGGCAGATGCCGCGCTGGGTGCTGGAGGCGGTGCTCGCGCACGAGCTCGCGCACGCCGTCCACCTGCGGCACTCGCGCCCTTTCTGGGCGCTGCTCCGGCGCGTCTGCCCGGACACCGACCGCGCCAACGCGTTCCTCGACGGCGTGAGCTGGCTCGCGAACAGCTGGGACGCGTTGCCGCCGGTCGAGCGCTCGCTCCTCGTCCCGGAGCCGGACGGGCCCGCGCCGGACTAGCGCCAGACCGTGCGGAGGCGCGCGATCTCCCGCCCGTCGCCCGCGCGCACGAGCGCGTGGCGGTACGCCAGCGCGCCCTCCTCGCGCCCGGCGCGCACGGCGATGCGGTCGCCGTGCAGCGCCTCCGCCCGGAACTCGACCTCGAGCTCGGCGAGCGCGGCGCCGAGCGCGACCTCGCGCGGCAGCGCCTCGAGCGCCCACGAGATCACGGCGACGTTGTTGGCGTGGCCGTTCATGTCGAGGTCGGCGTAGCGCACCTCGACCGCGCGCTCGAAGTCGGCGCGCTCCGGCTCCGGGAGCTTGGCGAAGTCGTCGTCGAGGGCGCGCGGCGGCGCGAGACGGCCCATCGCCTCGACGTCCTCGGGCGGCCGCACCGGGCGGCGCGTCCCGACGTTGATCACGACCCACCCCGTGGTCGCGCGGCCGATCTCGCCCGCCTCGCCCGCGAGGCGGAACTCGCGCAGGGCGAACAGCCGGCGCGCGCCCGCCGGCCACGTCGTGACACCGACGCCCTCGCGCCACGCCGGGGCCCGGTCGAGGACGAGGTGCAGGCGCGTGAGCACCCACGTCATCCCCTGCCCCATCAGCCCCTCGATCCCCCACCCGAGGTGGTCCGCGTGGTTGCCGGCGGTCTCCTGCAGCCAGTTGCACACCG
>JBAIWU010000086.1:0-7026 GCA_037917155.1 Candidatus Eiseniibacteriota bacterium | reverse complement strand
CGGCGGGCGCGTGCGCTCCGCGCGCCCGCCGCGCACGCCGGCGCATCGATGCAGGACCGACGCGCCCGCCGCTCGCCTTGACCCCGCTTCCCGGCGCCTCCTATCCTCGCCGCCGGACCGCGGGCCGGCCTGCCGGGATCGCGACGTGAAACGTGTTCGGAGGCAAGGTCTTGGCGATCATCCGGCTGGAGGGGCTCTCGGTGTTCGGGCACCACGGTGCCCGGCCCTACGAGAAGGAGGCCGGGCAGCGGCTGGAGGTCGACCTCGAGCTGGAGCCGCTCTCCGATCGCGGCGAGACGAGCGACAGGCTCGCGGACACGATCGACTACGACCGGCTCTACCAGCTCGTCCGGGAAGTGGTGGAAGGCCGGAGTTATCATCTGCTGGAGGCGCTGGCGCGCACGACGGCGGAGACGATCCTCGAGCGGTTCCCGATCCGGCGCGCGACCGTGCGCATCGCCAAGCAGAACCTCGGTTGGACGACCGGCGGTCGCGCGGTCATCGAGGTGACGCGGGAGAAGTCGGCGTGAGGGCGTTCATCGGGCTGGGCTCGAACCTGGGCGAGCGCGAGAGCATGATCCGGCAGGCGCTGGAGGCGATCTCCCTGCTGCCGGACACGGACCTCGTGCGCGCCTCCTCGCTGTACGACACCGAGCCGGTGGGCGACGTCGACCAGCCGAACTTCCTCAACGCGGTCGCGCAGGTCGAAACCGACCTGCCCGCGCGGCAGCTCCTCTGGAACCTGCAGCTCATCGAGAAGCGGCTCGGGCGCGAGCGCACGCGCCGCTGGGGGCCGCGCGTGATCGACCTCGACCTGCTGCTCTACGGCGACGAGATCATCGAGGAGGACGCGCTGCGCGTGCCGCACCCGGAGCTGACGCGGCGCGCGTTCGTGCTGGTGCCGCTCGTGGAGCTCGAGCCGCTGCTCGTGCACCCGGGGACGGGGGAGTCGATGCTCTCGCACCTGTCCCGGCTGGGCGCGCGGCCCCCGCTCAAGCGCGGCACACGACTCTGGAACTGAGCCGCGCGTGAGCGAGAATCGCTACCTCGTCATCGAGGGCGTCATCGGCGCGGGGAAGACGAGCCTGGCGCGCATGCTCAGCGAGCGGCTCGGGACGCAGCTCGTGCTCGAGGAGGTCGAGGAGAACCCGTTCCTCAAGGACTTCTACCGCGACCGCGTGCGCTACGCGTTCCAGACGCAGATGCACTTCCTGTTCAGCCGCTACCAGCAGCAGCGCGACCTGAAGCAGACGGACCTGTTCAGCGAGAAGCTGGTCGCCGACTACCTGTTCCAGAAGGACCGCATCTTCGCGAGCCTGAACCTCGCGGACCGGGAGCTGGCCCTGTACGAGCGACTCGTCGGCTGGCTGGAGCTGGACGTCGTCAAGCCGGACATCGTCGTCTACCTGCAGGCGAACCCGGACACGTTGATGGAGCGCATCTCGCGCCGGAACCGGCCGTTCGAGAAGGACATGGACCGCGAGTACATCGCGCGGCTCAACGACGCGTACAATCACTACTTCTTCCACTACACCGACACGCCGCTGCTGGTCGTCAACACGAATGCGATCGACTTCGTGAACGAGCCCGACGACTACGAGGACCTCGTCCACCGCATCCTCTCGCACCGCTCGGGCACGATGTACTACACGCCGATCGAGAAGGGACGGTCCGCATGAGCACCGACCGCACCGCAGGCCGCACCAGCCGCGCCAAGATCACGGCGCCGGCGATCGTGGACATGAAGCGCCGCGGCGAGGTGATCACGGTCGTGACCGCCTACGACTTCCCGTCGGCCCGCCTCGCGGACCAGGCGGGAGTCGAGGTGCTGCTCGTGGGCGACAGCCTCGGCACCGTGGTGCTCGGCTACGACAGCACGCTGCCCGTGACCATGGCCGACATGCTGCACCACACGCGCGCGGTGGCCCGCGCGCAGCCGTCGGCGCTGGTCGTGGGCGACCTGCCGTTCATGTCGTACCAGGCCAGCGTCGAGGACGCGGTCCGCAACGCCGGCCGCTTCGTGCAGGAGGGCGGCGCCGAGGCGGTCAAGCTCGAGGGCGGCGAGCGCGTCGCCGAGTCCGTGCGCCGCATCGTCGACGCGGGCATCCCGGTCATGGGCCACCTCGGGCTGACGCCGCAGTCCGTGCTCGCGTTCGGCGGCCACAAGGTGCAGGCGCGCGGCGAGGCCGACCAGGAGCGGCTGCTGCGCGAGGCGAAGGCGCTCGAGGCCGCGGGCTGCTTCGCGATCGTGCTCGAGGGCATCCCCGCGAAGCTGGGCACGCTGGTCTCGCGCGAGCTCGCGGTGCCGACGATCGGCATCGGCGCGGGCCCGGGCTGCGACGGCCAGGTGCTCGTCATGCACGACCTCCTGGGGCTGTTCCACGGCCACACCCCGAAGTTCGTGCGCCGCTACGCCGAGCTGGGCGACGCGATGCGCGACGCGTTCGCGCGCTACGTCGCCGACGTCAAGGCGCGCCGGTTCCCCGGCGAGGCGGAGTCCTACTGACGTGGGCCCGCCCGCGCGCCCGATGCATCGCGTCCGCACGGTGGCCGCGCTGCGCAACGCGCTGGCGCCGTGGCGGGCGAAGGGGCTCACGGTGGCGTTCGTGCCCACGATGGGGGCGATCCACGAGGGGCACCTGTCGCTCGTGCGCCGCGCCCGCCGCTCGGCGGAGCGCGTCGTCGCGAGCATCTTCGTCAACCCGCTCCAGTTCGGGCCGACCGAGGACTTCGCGCGCTACCCGCGCCCCGTGCACGCGGACCGCGCGGCGTTCGCGGCGGCGGGCCTGGACCTGCTCTGGGAGCCGGCGATCGCGGAGATCTACCCGGCCGGCGACCGCACGCGCGTGAGCGTGAGCGGGCTCACCGACGCGCTCGAGGGCGCGTCCCGCCCGGGGCACTTCGAGGGCGTGACGACGGTCGTCATGCGCCTGCTGCACGCGGTGCAGCCCGACGTGCTGTGGCTGGGGCAGAAGGACGCGCAGCAGGCCGCCGTGCTCGAGCGCATGTGCCACGACCTGCTGGTGCCGGTGCGCGTGCGCCGCGGCCCGACCGTGCGCGAGCGCGACGGCCTGGCGCTCAGCTCGCGCAACGTCTACCTGGGCGCCGAGGAGCGCGCCCAGGCGGTGGCGCTGTCGGCCGGCCTGCGCGCGGCGCGCGCCCGCCTCGCCGCCGGCGAGCGCTCGGCGGCCCGCATCGTCGCCGCGGTACGCGCCGAGCTCGAGGCGCGCCCGCTCGTGCACGAGGACTACGTCGCGGTGGTCGACGCCGGCACCATGGAGCCGCTGCGCACGGTGCGCGGCCGCGTGCTGGTCGCGGTCGCGGCCCGCGTGGGGCCGGCGCGGCTGATCGACAACCTGGAGTGGAACGCCCGATGAGCCGACCTTCGCATCCCGACGTCGCCGCGCTGGTGCTCGCCGCCGGCATGGGCAAGCGCATGAAGAGCGACCTCGCCAAGGTGCTGCACGTGATGGCGGGCCGGCCGCTGCTGGCCCATGTGCTCGACACGCTCGACGCCCTCGGCGTGGGCCGCAAGCTCGTCGTGATCGGCCACCAGCGCGAGCGCGTGCGCGCGGCGTTCGTGGGGCGGGACGATGTCGAGTGGGTGGTGCAGGCCGAGCAGTGCGGCACCGGCCACGCCTGCATGATGGCCGAGCCCTCGCTCGAGGAGTTCGCGGGCACGCTGCTCGTCGTCTGCGGCGACACGCCGCTGCTGACGGTGCGGACGCTCGACGCGCTCATCCGCGGTCACGAGGCCTCGCACGCCGCGGTGACCGTGCTCAGCATGCGGCTGCCGGACCCGACGGGCTACGGGCGCATCGTGCGCACGCCGGACGGGGCCGGCATCGAGCGCATCGTCGAGCAGAAGGACGCGACGCCCGCGGAGCTGCAGCTCGACGAGGTCAACTCGGGCATCTACGCGTTCTCGTACCCGGCGCTGACGGGCGTGCTCTCGAGCCTGACCGCGGCCAACGCGCAGGGCGAGTACTACCTCACCGACACGGTGGCGCTGCTGCGCGCGCGCGGCCAGCGCGCGGCGGTCGTGCTCGCGGCGGACCACCGGGAGCTGCTCGGGCTCAACACGGTCGACCAGCTCGCCGAGGCCGAGGCGGCCTGGCGGGCGATGCAGCCGGGGGCGGAGCGATGAGCCCGCGCGGCAGGGGCGGCCTCGACCGGCTCTGGGCGCCGTGGCGCATGACCTACATCCGGCGCGCGAGCCGCGCGGGCGGCGACGAGGGCTGCCTCTTCTGCCGCGTCGCCCGCGGCCGCGCCGACCGCCGCGACCTCGTGCTGGCGCGCACGCCACACGCGCTGCTCATGCTCAACCGCTTTCCGTACAACCCCGCGCACCTCATGGTCGCGGTGCGCCGCCACGCGGCGCGCTTCACCGACCTGGACGCCGCCGAGCGGGCCGAGCTGCTCGAGCTGACCGCGCTCGCCGAGCGCGCGCTCGAGGCGGAGTACGCGCCGCACGGCGTCAACTACGGCCTCAACGTCGGCCGCGTCGCCGGCGCGGGCTACCCGGGCCACCTGCACCTGCACCTCGTCCCGCGCTGGGACGGCGACACCAACTTCATGCCCACGGTGGCCGAGACGCGCGTGCTGCCCGAGTCGCTCGAGCGCACGTGGGCGCGGCTGCGCCGGGCGATCGGCCGGCTCCCGGCCGGCGGGAGCGGCGCGCGCCGTGGCGCGAAGGTCCGTTGACCTCGGCGGCGTCGCGACCGGCCTGCTGGCGGTCGGGGTGCTGGCGCTCGCGGGCTCCTGGGCGTGGGCGCGCTGGGCGCCCCGCCGCCCGCACCTGGCGGCCGGCGCCCCGCGCGTGATCCGGGTGCAGGTCCTGAACGGCTCGGGCGACCCGGGAATCGGCACGCGGGTGGCCACGTTCCTGCGCGAGGGCGGGTACCGGGTCGTCGAGGTGCGGAACGCCGACCGCCAGGACTACTTCGCGTCCATGGTGGTGGCCCGCCGCGTCGACCTAGCCATGGCGCGCGAAGTAGCGCATTATCTGGGCGAGCCGCCCTTGATCCAGCAGGCTTGGGATTCGGGCCTCGCGGACGTCTCGGTGCTGATCGGCAGCGACCGCAGCCGGCTCCGCGTGGAACCCTGACCCGGAAATCGAATCGGAGGAATCGACGTGTTCAACTTTGGTGGCGGTGAGATGCTGATCGTCCTGCTGATCGTCCTGCTGCTCTTCGGCCCGAGTCAGCTGCCGAAGATGGCGCGGGGCTTCGGACAGGCGATCCGGGAGTTCAAGAAGGCCCAGCGCGAGATCACGGACGAGATCAATCGCGACGAGCCGCAGAACTCCACGAAGTCCTCCTCCGAGAACAAGCCGGTCAACTGACCCCCGGCGTCGGAGGCCGGGGCGACCCGGCGGTGCGCGACCCCACCTCGCGCGGCAGGCAGCGAAACGGCGCGGCAGCCCTCGCGGGATGCCGCGCCGTCCTCGTCCCGGCCGGTGGCGCTACTGGCCGTAGGCCGCGCGCGAGTCCTCGATGCGGGCGCCGGTGCGCAGCGTCAGGAGCAGCCCGTTCAGCACGGCCTGCTGGCGCCGGTTCACGAGGTCGCTCATGAGCTGGCTGCGCATCTGCTGGTTGGCCCACAGGGTGTCGGGCGGCTCCGCCACGCCGACGGTACGGCCGAAGAAGAAGCCGACCGCGCAGCGGACGGGGCCCACGACCTTGCCGGGGGCCGAGGCCCACAGCGCGCCCTGCAGCTCGGGCGCGCGCGCGATGCGCGGGTCGGGCTGGTCGCGGGTGAACGTCATCGTCGTCGCGGTCAGGCCCGCGGCCTTCGCCGCGTCCTCGAGCGTCGCGCCCGAGCGCAGCGCCGCGGCGACCTGGTCGGCGCGCGCCCTGGACAGCTCGATGCGGTGGTCGAAGTCCGCGATCTGCCGGAGCTCCTCGAGGACCTCGGCCTTCGCCGGGACGCCCGCGGGCTGCTGCACGTCGACCTGCGCGATGACGAACTCCTCGGCGCCCTGGAACACGGGGCTCACCTCGCCCTTCTTGTGCGTGAGGCCCCAGTCCGCGGCGTCGGGCGTCATGTAGAGCGTCTGCGGCATGTTCGCGAGGTCGTAGAAGCCCGACTTGATCGTCGATAGGCCCTTCTCGGTCGCGGCCTTCGACAGCCCGATCTGCTTCGCGCGCTTGGCGAGCTCGGCCGCGCGGTCGTACTGCGACCGGAGCGACTCCTGCGCCGGGCGCACCTTCACGGTGATCTGCGCGAGCTTGACCGTGCCCGCGGGCGCGTTGCGCGCCACCGAGTCCCGGGCCGGGTCGAGGACGCGGAAGATCATGATCGTGCCGGCCTCGCGCATCGGCGGCAGGACGGCGCCCGGCTTCGCCGCGGCGATCTGCTGGCCGGCGGAGCCCATCTCGGCCGGGTTGATGAAGCGGTCGATGACGCCGCCGTGGTCGGCGTTCAGGCCCTCGGAGTAGTCGCGGCAGAGCTGGTCGAAGTTCTCGCCCCGCTGGATGCGCTGGTAGATGCCGTTCGCGGCATCGGTGGCCGTCTTGACCTCCTCGGCCGAGTACTGGATCGGCAGCTGCAGCAGCTCGAGCTGCGTGCGCGCGGGCGTGGCCAGCAGGTGCTTGTACTTCTCGTACATCCGGTCGAGGTCGGCGTCGGTGCCCGCGCTGCGGCCGGTGTCGGCCGGCGGCACCGAGACGACGACGGCCGTCAGGCGGGCGAGGCGGTCCTCGAAGGCCTCGCGCAGCTCGGCGTCGCTGAACTTGACCGAGCTCATCACGATGTCCTCGAGCTTCTTGCCCGGCGCCTCGGAGCGCACCTGGTCCTCGAACACCGACCAGTCGTTGCCCGGGTTGCGCATGGCCGCGGCGTACTTGGACGGGTCGAACTTGCCGTCGGTCTGGAACGCCGGCGCGGTCAGGATGACCGCCGGCGGGTCCATCTGCATGGCCGCCATCACGTCGTTGTCCGTGATCTGGATGCCGGCCTTCAGGCCGGCCTGCACGAGCAGGCGCGTGTTGACGAGGTTGCGCCACGCCTGCTGCTGGACCGCCG
>JBAIWU010000085.1:0-6611 GCA_037917155.1 Candidatus Eiseniibacteriota bacterium | reverse complement strand
AAGGCGGGCGGCGCGACCCTCGAGGTCGCGCCGCCCGCGTGTTTTCGGCCCTGTTCCCGTGTCCCGCCCCGTACCGGCGGCTCCCGGCGGGTGGACGCCGCGGTACACACGTTCAGGACCCCTCCCTGACCGCCCCTTGGCCCGCAACGCGTTATCATGACAGCAGGAATGGCATGCCCAGTGCATTTTGCGAGGGCCAGAAGTCCCTGGCGTTTCCCGTGCGCAGGCGGCCGTGGCCGTCCGACGCCCACCCTGGAGGTTGCACCCAATGAAGCAGCTCACCGCCTCCGCACTCGCTCTCGTCCTGGTGGCGGCCGCGCTTTCAGGTTGCGGAAAGACGTCCAAGCCCGCCGCGCCCATGGGCACGGTCGGGACCACGGGCCTCAACGGCGCGACCGCGGTCGACGTGGCGCAGACCGCCGACGCCGTGTCCGCGAACCCGTCCCTCGTCAACGAGAACCTGTTCGCCGACCCGACGCCCATGACGTTCGACTCGATCGACCCCGAGCGGCTCGGCGCGTTGATGCACTTCCCGCTGCGCTGGTGGCGCACGATCGACTCGACGAGCCGGTCGGTGGACTTCGCGTACATGGACCCCGACTCGGCGGGCCGGCCGACGAACGCGATCGCCACGGTGCACCGCCACCTGCTCGGCCAGTTCCACGTCGTGCTCACCGACTCGACGTCGGCGGACAGCATGCGCCGCATCGTGAACAAGCCGCTCGACGACATGTGGACGCGCAAGCTCGCGCTGCACCGCTTCCGCATCGTGATGCCGGACAGCGACGGCGAGGACACCTCGCACACCGTGCGCAGCATCTGGCGCATCGTCGGCACCTCGGGCGTGCTCGTCACGTCCGCCGGCGCCACGGTCCAGATCCAGAGCGTGCACATCCAGGCGGGGTCGCTGGACACCACGATCACCGATCCGCTCGAGCTGCACCGCCTGCGCCGCTTCGAGTGCCTGCACGCGCTGCAGCTGGTGCATCTGACGGTGACCACGAACCATCACGACGACATCGTCGCGTTCTACCGCGACGGGGACCGCCGGCCGTTCACGAACAACGGCGACGGCACGTACTCGATCGACTTCACGGCGTGGGACTTCGGCGGCTTCCGCCACCTCGGAGTCAACGCCTTCGCGAACGGCACGATCACCAGCGCCACGTATCCCTACGACTCGCAGGCGTGGCTGTGGCCGTTCGTGGCACGGGACGGGGACGCTGAGATCGACCACTGACCTGACATCCATCCCCCGGCGCGCGGGCGGTTCCGGCCTCCGGAGCCGCCCGACGTGTTTCGTCCCGGCGCGCCGCTACGCCTCGTCCTCGCCCGGGCGCGGCGCGCGGAAGAGCTTGGCCCACTCCTCGAGCTCGGCGCGGCTGAGCGAGGCGGGCTTCTCCGGCGCCGACTCGGCGTCCTTCGCGCCGCCGAGGGCGCTCGCGAGGAACAGGTCGGCGAGCGCGATCGTCGCACCCATCGCCCGGGCGTGCCGCGCCACCTCGAGGTCGGCCGTCACGACGGTGACCTCCTCGTAGCCGCCCGCGAGCTGCTCGACCAGCCGCCGGATGACGTCGTCCGCCTTCTCGGGCGGCCGCGAGTAGCGCACCTCGATGCGACCGTCCTTCTCGTCGCGCCCGCCGGCCTCGGCGCCGTCGAAGACGACGATGGTGCGCGTCGGGCCGCCGCCCAGCACCCACGCGAGCAGGTTGAGCAGCTTCTGGCGCGACTCGCGCAGCGTCCGGCCGTCGCCCGGCCGCAGGTGCGGCGTGCGCAGGATGACGTTGTAGCCGTCGATGATGATGGTGCGCTCGGTCATGGGAAGCCTCGGCGGGGAGGACCGCGGGGGCCGCTCACGTTCGGGCATCGCGACGCGCCCGTCAACGCGCGCGGCGCCCCCGCGTGAGCGGAGGCGCCGCGCGCCACGGCGTCCGGACGGCGAGGGCCGCCTAGGGGTTGCCGCCGTGGGACGTGTGGATGATGCGGCCGCCGGCGCCCACGGCCCAGCCGCGCAGCGCGTCCACGAAGCACACGCCATTGAGCGCCTGCGCGACGCCCGCGGTCTGCGCCGACCACGAGGCGCCGCCGTCGACCGTCGCGAGCACGAGCCCGCTCGGGTTCGAGCCCACGGCCCAGCCGTGCGACGCGTCCACCATGGTCACGCCCATGAGCGAGTTGACCGCGCCCGTGCTGGCCACGCTCCACGCCAGCGAGTCGGTCGTCGCGTACGAGGTCGCGACGTTGCCCTGCGTGCCCACGGCGATGGCGACGGTGGGGTCGGCGCGCCAGACGCCCTTGAGCGTCTGCGCCGAGATCGACAGCGGCACCGCGTACCAGCTGGCGCCGCCGTCGTGCGTGCCGAGCAGCGTGCCGTTCCCGCCGACGACCCAGCCGTTGAGCGAGTCGGAGAACGAGACCGCCTCGAGCGTCCAGGCGACCGGGAACTGGTTCGTCCACGTGACGCCGCCGTCGACCGTGCGCGCGACGAGGCCGACACTGCCCACGACCCAACCGTGCATCGGGTCGCTGAAGCGCACGCAGGTGAGGTCGGACGCGGTGTTCAGGGCGGTCTGGCGGGACCACGAGACGCCGCCGTCGACGGACTTCATGAGCACGCCGCCGCTGCCGGCGGCCCAGCCCACGCTCGCCGACGTGAACCACACCGAGCGCAGGTTCGCGGTCGTGCCGCTCGTGCCCGGGCTCCACGTGGTCCCGGCGTCGGAGGTGACGACCAGCGTGCCGAAGTCGCCGACCGCGAAGCCCTCGCGGCCGTCGGGCTGGAAGTAGACGCCGTAGAGCGCGCGCGTCGCGCTGCTCGTCTGGATCACCCAGCCGCCCGCGACGCCCGTGACGTACACGCTTGCGGTGTCGGACTTGCCCGACGCCGCCGCGACGACGTGCGCGACGCCCTCGCCGCGGGCGGTGACGAGCCCGTTGGCGTCGACCGTGGCCACCGCCGGATCGACGCTCGACCACACGATCGCCACCCCGCTCGTGACGGCGCCGCTCGTGTCGTAGGCCGTGGCGGTGAACAGCCGCGTCCCGCCGACGAGCAGCGAGTCCGTCTTCGGCGTGACCGTCACGCGCGAGAGCGGCACGATCGGGACGACCGGGCGCGTCGACCGGGAGCAGCCGGCGAGCAGCGCCGCCGCGGCCGCGAGGACGAGCGCGGCCGAGGCGGGACCGCCGGAAAGGACCTGCCGACAGGAACGCATGCGCTGGGCTCCTCGGGAAATCGTCGCACGTTCCGCGGTCGAGGCCCATGGGGCCCTCGGAGCCGGGACGGTGCGGTTATCGGCCGGAAACCCCGGCGCCATCACCCCTTTCGGCGCCCGCCACCGGTCCCGGACCGCCGTTCGGCGCGCCGGCGCCGCCGTTCGCCGAGAGCCGCTTGTGGCCCGCGGAGCGCGGCCCTAGTGTCCCGCTGCGCCTCGACGGCCGGTGCGTCTCCGGCCCGCCTTCGGGGCGCCCGCGGCGCCCCGGGCCCCTGCCCGGGCCGGTGCCGGGGGCACTCCCTCGCGAGGTCGATCCCCATGCTCGAGGTCCGAAACGTCCGCAAGGTGTACGACGGCCGCACGGTCGTGAACGACGTCTCGTTCGAGGTCCAGCCGGGCGAGATCTTCGCCCTGCTCGGCCCCAACGGCGCCGGCAAGACGACGCTCATCCGGATGATCACCGACATCATCAAGCCCGACGGCGGCTCGATCACGCTGGACGGCCGCCCCATGGTCGGGCCCGGCCGGCCGCGCACGTCGTACCTGCCCGAGGAGCGCGGGCTCTACCGCAAGGTGCCGGTGCTCGACGCGCTCGCCTACTTCGGCGAGCTCAAGAACCTCTCGCCGCACGACGCGCGCCAGGCCGCGGTGGCGCTGCTCGAGGAGTTCGAGCTGGCCGCATGGGCGAGGAAACAGGTGCAGGCGCTCTCGAAGGGCATGCAGCAGAAGCTCCAGATCTGCACCGCCCTCATCGGTGAGCCGGAGCTCCTGATCCTCGACGAGCCGTTCAGCGGCCTGGATCCGATCAACGTGCAGCTCCTCGAGGACGTTCTGCGCCGCCGGCGCGCGGCCGGCGTCACCGTGCTGCTCTCGACGCACCAGATGAACAAGGTCGAGCAGCAGTGCGACCGGGCGCTGATGATCAACCGCGGCCACATGGTGCTCTACGGCCAGGTGGGCGACATCCGCCGCCAGCACGCCCAGCACGCGTTCCTCGTCGAGGGCGGCGACGTGCCCGAGGGCCTGCCCGGCGTGCGAGTGCGCGAGCGGATGAACGGGGGGTTCAAGCTCACGCTCGAGCGCGGCACGCCCCCGGGCGAGGTGCTGCGCGCGATGCTCGACCGCCGCGTGCCGGTGACCGGCTTCACGCCGCTCATCCCGCCGCTCGAGGACATCTTCGTGCAGGTCGTGCTGACCGGCGCCGGCCTCGACCACGGGCGGAGCGGTCCGCCCACGGTGGACCAGCCGGTCGCGGGAGGTGGGCGATGAGCCTCTCCCTGCCGCGGATCCTGACCATCGCGCGCCGCGAGTACCTCACCACGGTGCGGCGCAAGGCATTCGTGTTCACGCTCTTGCTGACGCCGACGATCCTGTTCTTCAGCACGTTCCTGTCGCAGAAGCTCTCCGGCGACGAGTTCCGGCGTCACTTCCAGATGGCGCGCATCGTCGCCGTGGTGGATTCGTCCGGGCTGTACGCGAACGCGCCGCGCGAATTCACCTACCGGCCGCGCGCCGCTGCGCAGCCGGCGCCCGCGCTGCGGCGCTCCCCGGCGCCGGCGTCCACGGACCAGCCGGTGCAGGTGGTCCTGCGGCCGTTCCTGGACCAGGCCACCGCGCTGGACTCGCTCGGTGCCGGCACCGTGAACGCCGTCCTCGTCGTGTCGGCCGACTTCGTCACCAGCGGCCGCGTGCGCCGGTACGAGAACGACACGCGCGCGATCACGGCCTCCGGCGACGACCGCCCCCTGCGCTACTGGCTCACGACGGGCCTGGTCACGAGCTCGCTCGACTCGACCCGCACGGCGCGCATCTGGGGGCTCGGCAGCGCGATCGACCTCTACACGCCGGCGCGCACCGGCGGCTACGCGATCAAGGACGACCAGCGCGAGCTCGTGTCGCTCTTCTTCCCGTTCGTCCTGGGCTTCCTGCTCGCCATGGCGATCATGAGCGGCGGCCAGTACCTGCTGCAGGGCGTCGCGGAGGAGAAGGAATCGCGCATCCTGGAATCGCTGCTGTGCACGGTGAGCCCCGACGAGCTGATGGCCGGCAAGCTCATCGGTCTGGGCGGCGCGGGCCTGACGCTGGTCGGCGTCTGGGTCGCGTTCGGGCTCGCGAGCGCGGGCCCCATGCTCTCGATGCTGAACGTCGACCTGCCGCCGGTCACGCTCGTGCTGGCCGTGTTCTACTTCCTGTTCGGCTACCTGTTCTTCGCCAGCCTCATGACGGGCATCGGCGCGATGAGCAACAACATGCGCGAGGCGCAGCAGTTCTCCGTGGCGTTCTCGATGCTGAACTTCTTCCCGTTCTGGCTGCTGATGGCGATCGTCAACAACCCCGCGGGGCCGCTGGCCGTGGGCCTGTCGCTGTTCCCGCCCACCGCCGCGACCACGATGATGATGCGGCTCTCCGCCGCGGCCGTGAGCGGCGCGGCCGTCCCGGCTTGGCAGCTGGCCGCCTCCCTCGGGCTGCTCGCGGTGACCGCGGTCGTGACGCTGCTGCTCTCGTCGAAGGTGTTCCGGCTCGGCCTTCTGCTCTACGGCAAGACGCCCAACCTGCCGGAGATCATGGCGGTCCTCCGCCAGAAATGAGCGCGTCCGCCGACGCCCGGATGGCCGGCGCGGGAGCCACGCTCCCGCGCTGGCGCGTCTTTCCGCCGATCGCGCTGGGCGTGATCATGGCCACGCTCGACGCGAGCGTGGTCAACATCGCCCTGCCGACGCTGCAGCGGCGCTTCGCGGCGCCGTTCACCACGGTCGAGTGGGTCGTGATGGCCTACAGCGTCACGATCACCGGCCTGCTGCTGAGCGCGGGCCGGCTCGCCGACCTGCGCGGGCGGCGCGGCGTGTACGCGACGGGGCTCGTGCTGTTCACGCTGGCCTCGGGGCTATGCGGGCTCGCGCCGTCGATCGCGCTGCTGATCGCCGCGCGCGTGCTGCAGGGCATCGGGGCCGCGCTCGTCACCGCGAACGGCGCCGCGATGCTGGTCGCCGCGTTCCCGGGCGAGGAGCGCGGCAAGGCGCTCGGCGCGTTCGGCGCCATGGTCGGCGTCGGGCTGGCGATCGGCGCCCCGCTCGGCGGCATCGTGATCGAGCACGCCTCCTGGCGCTGGCTGTTCCTCGTCAACGTGCCGCTCGGCGCGCTCACGTTCTGGCTGCTGCGCGCCCGCGCGCCGCGGGACGCGCCCGCCGCCGGCGCGCCCCCGCTCGACCTGGCCGCGGCGGCCTCGTGGTGCGCCGCGCTCGCGGCGCTGATGCTCGCGCTCTCGCGCGGGCCCGCCGTCGGCTGGGCGCGGCCGCAGGTGCTCGCGCTGTTCGCGATCGCCGCCGCGGCGCTGGCCGCGTTCGCGCTGGTGGAGCGCCGCGCGCGCGCGCCGATGCTGCCGCTGCACATCCTGTT
>JBAIWU010000084.1:0-18154 GCA_037917155.1 Candidatus Eiseniibacteriota bacterium | reverse complement strand
CGTGCCCGCGGTCATCGGCAACGTCCTGCTCATCCTGAGCCTGCTGCTCACGTCGCTCGCGGTCGTCCGCGAGCGCGAGCTGGGCACGCTCGAGCAGCTCATGGTGAGCCCGCTCACGCCCGCCGAGCTGATCGTGGGCAAGACGGTGCCGTTCGCGCTGCTCTGCCTCGGGGACATGATCCTCATCACCACGGTCGCGCTGCTCTGGTTCCGCGTGCCCTTCCAGGGCAGCTTCGTCCTGCTGCTCGTCGCCGGCGCGCTCTACCTCATCTCGACGCTCGGCCTGGGCCTGCTCATCTCGACGTTCTCGAACACGCAGCAGGAGGCGGTGCTGACGAGCTTCCTCTTCATCATGCCGCTGATCCTGCTCTCGGGCTTCATGTTCCCGGTCTCGAGCATGCCGGTCGGCTTCCGGTGGCTCACCCTGCTCGATCCGCTGCGCCACTTCCTCGAGATCGTGCGCGCCGTGTTCCTCAAGGGCGCAGGCCTGTCCGCGCTCTGGCCACAGTTCCTCGCGCTCGTGCTCATCGGCGGCGGCGTCCTGGCGCTGTCCGCGACGCGCTTCCACAAGACGGCCGCATGAGGGGCGCGGGCGGGCGCGGAGCCGGCCCGCGCAGGACCATCAGCGGTACAGTGCCTTGATCCGTCCCCACGTCGTGGATCGCGTCGGCGTCGCTCCCCACCCGAACTTCTGGATGCGGCCGTTCCGCTGATCCGACACGTAGATGCTTCCCGCGGCGTCCGTCGTGATGGCCATGCAGTCGTCGAACTGGCCGTCCCCGCTGCCCAGGCTCCCCCACTGGGTCAGGTAGGTGCCGTCCCCGGTGAACACCTCGATTCGATTCTGATCGGACACATACACCATTCCATCGGGGCCCACCGCCACTCCGGAGGCACCTGTGAACTGGCCATCTCCGGTGCCCCGGCTCCCCCACTCCGTCAGCAACGTGCCCGCGGGAGAGAGCTTGGAGACCCTATCCCAACGCGGGACGACGAAGACGTTTCCACCGGCATCCACGGCCAGCCCAATCCCGCAGGTGGCGTCCCATTGCTCCAGGAACGTGCCCCATGGGCCGAACTTCTCGATCCGGCACACCGTCTTCAAGTTCACGTTGCCAGCGTCGCTCACGTAGATGTTCCCCGCGGCGTCGACGGCGATCGCCTCGGGACCCACGAATTGTCCCGGGCCGTCCCCCCGCGATCCCCACCGGGTGATGATCGAGCCGTTGCTGTCGAACTTCTGGACGCGGTAGTGGCCGGTATCGGCGACGTACACGTAGCCGCCGGCGTCCACGGCCACGCCGCGCGGATGGAGCAAGCCCCATGCGTCGCCGCCACCGTTCCATCGCCGGAGCGGGACGCCCTCGCCCGTGAACACCTGGACGTAGTTGGTCACCTCGTCGACGGTGTAGACATCGCCGTTCGGGCCCACGGCCAGGCTCATGCACATCGCGAACTGCCATGGACCGAAGCCATAGGTGCCCCACTGGCACAGGTACTGGGGGGTCTGCGCCATCGCCACGACGGGCAGCAGCATCATCAGCGCGAAAGCTGCACAGGAGGGGATCGAACGGTTCCGCATGGGAACTCTCCTTTCCGGATACCGGGCGCGGGTACGCCTACCCGATGTGCTTCCCCCCGGGGCCGCGCCTCAGGCGATGCCCTTCCCGCGCGCGACGTAGTGCGTGTGGAGCAGTTCGTGGCTGCGGCGGCCGCACGGGCCGTCGGGGAGGAACTCGGCGTACAGCTTGAGCACGGCCGGGTTCTCGTGCGACTTGCGCACCGCCGCGGCGGCGTCCTCGGCATAGATCGCCCGCGCCCGCGCGGCGCGGATCTCGGGCGAGGTCGGGATCGGCTGGCCGCCGCCGCCGATGCAGCCGCCGGGGCAGCCCATGAACTCGATGAAGTGGCACTGCGCGAACCGGCCGCCGGCCCGGATGTCCTCGAGCACGCGGCGCGCGTTCGCGGTGCCGTGCGCCACTGCCACCTTGAGCGTCACGCCCTCGAGGAAGTCGAAGCTCGGGACGACGCCCCGGAGCATCGCGGGCACCTCGCGGCTCACGCGCGGGATCGGCAGCTCCATGTAGCGCACGCCCTCGAAGCCGCGCACGGGAACGATGTTCGCGTGCTCGAAGACCTGCTCCACCTCGACGCCGCACGCGAGCTCGATCACCGTGCGCAGCGCCGCCTCCATGACGCCGCCCGTCGTGCCGAAGATCACGCCCGAGCCGGTCGCGGTCCCGAACGGATCGTCGAAGTCGCTCCTCGGCATGTCCGGCAGGTGGATGCCGGCCTCCTTGATCATCTGCGCCAGCTCGCGCGTCGTGAGGCCGTAGTCCACGTCCTTGAAGCCGCTCGCGGCCATCTCGGGCCGGTTGCACTCGAACTTCTTCGCCGAGCACGGCATGAGCGCCACGGTGACGATGTTGCGCGGGTCGATCTGGTGGAGCCGCGCGTAGTACGTCTTGATGACCGCGCCGAACATCTGCTGCGGGCTCTTCGCGGTCGACAGGTGCGGGATGTACTCCGGATGGAAGTGCTCGAGGAACTTGACCCACCCCGGAGAGCAGCTCGTGAACTGGGGCAGAGCCACCGGCTCGCTGCGCGCCAGCGCCCGGTGTAGCCGCCCGAGCAGCTCCGTGCCCTCCTCGAGGACGGTCAGGTCGGCGGTGAAGTTCGTGTCGAACACGCGGTCGAAGCCCGCCAGGCGCAGCGCCGTGTTCATCTGCCCGGTCATGGACGTTCCCGGTGCGCAGCCGAAGCACTCGCCGATGCTCGCGCGCGGGCTCGGCGCGGTCTGGATGACGACGTGTTTCTCCGGGTCGTCGATCGCCGCCCACACCTCGTCCGAGGAGTCGCGGGCGTGCAGCGCCCCGGTGGGGCAGCGGTTGATGCACTGGCCGCAGTTGATGCACACGACCCCGCCGAGCGGCTTGTCCAGGTACGTCGAGATGCGGGTGCGGTCGCTGCGCCCGACGGCCTCGAGCGCGCCCACCTCCTGCATGTCGATGCACGTGCGCACGCAGCGGCGGCAGAGGATGCACTTGTCCATGTCGCGGATGACCGAGTAGCTCGACTCGTCCTTCGGGAACCGCGACGCGGTCACGTGCCCGAAGCGGTAGGAGTCGACGCCGTGCTCGCGCGCGAGCGACTGCAGCTCGCAGTTGTTGTTGCGCAGGCAGGCGTAGCACTCCCCGTAGTGCGTCGAGAGCATCAGGTCGAGCACGTGCCGGCGCGCGCGGCGCACCGCGCGTGAGTGCGTCCGCACCTTGATCGAGCCCGCCACCGGGTACGCGCACGCCGCCTGCAGCGTCCGCTGGCCCTCGATCTCGACGACGCAGATCCGGCACACGCCCGCGACGCACAGGTCCGGGTGATGGCACAGCGTCGGAATCCGGATGCCCAGCCGGCGGGCCGCCTCGAGGATCGTCGTGCCGATGGGCACCTTGACGTCCTTCCCGTCGATGCGCACGGTGACCTGGCCGCCGATCATGTCCGAGACGTCGCCGACGGCCGCCCTCGGCTTCACCGTCTGGCTGGCCGGGGCCCGCGACGTCACGTCGCTCGCCCTCGTCCCGTCGTTCATCGCACACCTCCCGCCGCCGTCGGCGTGCGCCCGAGGATCTCGTCCGGGAAGTGACGCACGATCGAGACGAACGCGTTCGGGCTCGACTGGCCGAGCCCGCACTTGGACGCGACCTGCATCGTCTCGCACAGCGCGAGCAGCTCCTGCAGGTAAGCCGTCGAGCATTCGCCGCGCTCGAGCATGCCGATGCCCTCGAGCAGCTTCGCGTTGCCCGCCCGGCAGGGCGTGCACTGGCCGCACGACTCGTGCACGAAGAACTCCATGAAGTTGCGCGCGACGTGCAGCATGTCGCGCCCGGGGGCGAAGACGATGATCGCGCCCCCGGTCGCGAGGTCCTCGAAGGCGATGCGCCGGTCGAACTGCGAGGCCGGCACGCACGTGCCCGACGCGCCGCCGACCTGCACGGCCTTGGCGCCCGTGCCGCCGACCCGCTCGAGCAGCTCGGCGATCGTCGTGCCGAGGGGGAACTCGTACACGCCCGGCCGCTCGCAGTCGCCCGAGACGCTGAACAGCTTGAAGCCCGCCGACGCCGCGGTGCCCATCGAGCGGAACCACTCGGCGCCGCGCGCGAGGATGGCCGTCACGGCGGCGAACGTCTCGACGTTGTTCACGACGGTCGGCTGGCCGAGGAACCCGGTGTCGACGGGGAACGGCGGCCGGTTGCGCGGCTCGCCGCGGTTGCCCTCGAGCGACTCGATGAGCGCGGTCTCCTCGCCGCACACGTAGGCGCCCGCGCCCATGCGGATCTCGACGTCGAAGTCGAAGCCCGTCACGCGCAGGATGCCCTGGCCCAGCCGCCCCGTCGCGCGCCGGCGCGCGAGCACCTCCTCGAGGTGCGGCCGCAGGTACGCGTACTCGGCGCGCAGGTAGAGGATCCCCTTCTTCGCGCCGATCGCCCGCGACGCGATCGTCATCCCCTCGAGGACGAGGTCGGCGTGCTCGAGCAGCAGGACGCGGTCCTTGAACGTGCCCGGCTCGCCCTCGTCGGCGTTGCATACGACGTACTTGAACTGGCCCTCGCGCACGTGGGCGGCGGCCGCGAGGTTCCATTTCGTGCCTGTCGGGAAGCCCGCGCCGCCGCGGCCCCGCAGCCTCGAGGCGCTCAGCTCGGCGATGATGTCGGCGCGGCTCTTCTTCATGGCCGCCGCCAGCCCCGCGCCGGACTCGATCGAGTCGAACGTCAGCGGGGCGCGCTTGCTCTCGGTGGGTTGCATCGGCTGGCTCCTCAGTGCGCGGGCGCGGGCTGCGCCGCGTGCGCGCCGAACACCCTGCGGCAGTCCTCGATGACCTCGTGCACGCGCTCGGGCGTCACGCGCGTGTAGACGCGCTCGTTGGCCAGCAGCGCCGGGCCCTGGTCGCACTGCCCGAGGCAGCTCGCCCACTCGAGGCTGAAGCGCCCGTCGCGCGTCGTCTCGCCGAACGCGATGCCGAGCTCGTTCTCGAGCTGGCGCGCGACCCGCGCCGTGCCGGCGAGGTCGCAGCCGATCGTGCGGCAGAGTCGCAGCTGGAACCGGCCCCGCGCCTCGTGGTGCAGGAAGGCGTAGAACGACACGACGCCGTGGACCTCGGACGGGTGGATGCCGAGCGCGTCGGCCACGGCCTGCATGGCGGCGTCGGGCACGCAGCCGTGGCGCGCCTGCACCTCCTCGAGGATGGGCAGCAGCGCCGGCCGCGTGCGCCCGAGCCGGCCCACGATCGCCTGGACGTCGTCGAGCAACTGCTGCTGCGGATTCGCGAGCATCGCCGCCTCCCCCTATCGCGCCAGGAGCTCGCGGAGCGCGCGCAGCAGCTCCTCGGGCTTCACGGGCTTCTCGTAGAACGCGTCGACCGGCACGAGCTCGCTGTCGCGGTCGTAGCTCAGCCCGGTGACCCGGCCGACGCTGGTCAGCATGATGATGGGCAGCGTGTTGCCGGCGCGGCGCAGCTCCTGCGCCATGGCGATGCCGTCGTCGGGCTGTTCCATCATGACGTCGAGGATCATCAGGTCGGGCCGGAAGCTCGCGATCGCCTCCATGCCCCCGTCGCGGTTCGCGGCGGTGGCCACCTCGTGGCCCTCCTTGCGGAGGAACAGCGAGATCGCGTAGGTGATGTCCGGGTCGTCGTCGACGACGAGGATCCTGGCCATGACTCAACCCCCTGAGGCCGCGGCGTCAGTCATCGTGCGCCGGCTCCGGTTCGGGAACACGCGCGCGGGCCATCTCCACGGAGAACGTGGTGCCCTCGCCGACAACGCTCGCGACGGTGATGTGACCGCCGTAGCGTTCCACCAGCAGTTTGACGATCGAGAGCCCGAGGCCCGTGCCCGACTCCTCGACCGCGCGCGCGTTGGCAGCGCGGTAGAACTCGGTGAACAGGCTGGGCAGCGCGTCCTGCGGGATGCCGATGCCCGTGTCGCTCACCTCGAGCCGCACGTGCTCGTCCTCGCCCGAGAGCGTCACGGTCACGCGGCCGCAGGGCGTGTACTTGATCGCGTTGCTCACGAGGTTGACGACGATGCGCTCGGCGTCGGCCGGGTCGCACCGCACCTCCAGCGGCCCGGCGGGCGAGCGCAGCCGCAGCTCGAGCCGGCGTTCGAGCGCGACCGCGCGGAAGCGGTCGACGACGTCGCGCGCGATCTCGCGCAGGTCGACGTCGCGCGCGCGCAGCGGCAGCAGGTCCGCCTTGCCCGCCGCGAGGTCGAGCAGGTCGTCGATGAGCGCGTGCAGGGACTGCAGCCGGCGCGAGGCCCGGCGCACGAGCTCGGCCTGCTCCTCGCCGAGCGGGCCGGCGTAGCCGCCCGCCAGGGTCACGAGCAGGCTCTCGGTGACGCGCACCGGCGAGCGCAGCTCGTGCGTGGTCAGGCGCAGGAAGCGCGACTTGTCGCGGTCGAGCTCGCCCAGCAGCCGGTACGCCTTGGCGTGCTCGATCGCGACCGCGCCCTGCGCGGCCACGGCCTGCAGGTAGCTCGTGTCCTCGCCCGTGAAGCGGTGGCCGGGCGCGCCGTACGCGCGCAGCACCCCCATCGGCGCCCTGCGGCCCACGATGGGCACGCTGAGCATGCAGCCGATGCCCTCGTCGATCACGCGCTCCGGCCGCCATACCCGACCGTCGCCGGCCACGTCGCGGACGAGCACGACGCCCTCGCGGATCGTGTCCTGGTCGAGCACCGAGCGCGCGAACTCCTCCGGCACGGCGTCCCGGTACGCCTCGCTGAGGCCGAAGCTCGCGGCGAACTCGACCTGCGAGCGCGACGGGTCGATCAGCCGGATCGCAGCGGCCCGGCAGCGCAGCACGTGCGCCGCCGCCTCGACGATGCGGTCGAGGACCGCGTCGATCTCGATCGTCGACGCGATGTCGCGCACGCCGTCGTACAGGCTCGCCAGCTCGGACTCCCGGCGCCGCAGCCGGCGCGCGATCGCCATGCAGCAGTACGCCATCACGTAGCAGGCGGTCGTGAAGAAGCCCACCGACATGGCGACGAACGCGGCGTCGCGGTAGCGGGGCGGCTGGATCATGGCGACGTGCGGCACCACCCCCGCGTACTCGAGCAGGGCCTCGCCCGCGACGAGCACCGGCGCCAGGGTGACGTACACGAACCCGAGGTGGTGGGGCAGCAGCAGCGACGCGATCGTGATGTGGAAGAGGAAGAAGACCGCCGCCGGGCTCTCGGCCCCGCCGGTGAGCGCGATGACCGCCACCATCGCGAGCCAGTCGAGCGCGATCTGGAGCCGCGCGAAGCGCTCGTAGCGCGCCATGTCGTCGGGGTGCGCGCGCCGCATGACGTGCAGTCCCGCCCACAGCGCGATGTTGTACGCGAGGATCGCGAGCCCGGTGCTCGAGAGCGCGGCGGCCGGGAACTCGACGCGGAACGCGATGCGGGCGAGCGGGGTCGCGAGCAGCACGGTCGCGCCGGCGAACCAGCGCAGCGAGATGAGCCAGTCGAGGCTGTTGAGCAGCTCCTGCTCGACGAGCGAGGCGCGGGCGCGGGGCTCGGCGCCGTGCGGACGACCGGGTGACTCGGGCATGTGCCGTGGACGACCTGTGTGGGGCACGGCCGACCGCGCCCGGTGGCGCGGAGCATCGACCGCACGATCGGATCGTGGCACGGCGCGCGCGGCGGCGCGAAGCGGGCGTTCCCCCGCCGCGTACCGGCGCGTGCGCCCGCGGGCGAGCGGCGGGCGCCCGACGATTGTCGCTGCCGGGGGGCCCTGCTACGGTTTCGCGTCGTCGCGTCCCGCGCCGCACCCATCGCGGATGGAACCCATGCCCGCCCTGCGCCACGCCCTCCCGCTCGTCGGGGCCGCGCTCGCCCTCGCGCTCGTCCTGGCCGCGCCCGCGCCCGCGGCGTCGCTCGCCGGGCGCCTCGTCGACGCCGGGACGGGCCGCCCCGTGGAGGGCGCGCGCGTGCGGCTGCTCGAGACCGGGCAGGCCGTGCGCACCGGCGCCGACGGGCGGTTCGCGTTCACGGACCTGCCGCCCGGCGCCTACACGCTCTCGACGCACCACGTGGCCTACGCCGACGTCGAGCGCGCCGTGCGCGCGGCCGGCGCCGGCGCCGGCCCGGTCGAGCTGGCGCTGCAGCCGGCGCTGTATCCCGCCGGCGAGATCGTCGTGCGCAGCGCGCGCTCCGGGGCGCCGCTGCGGTCGGAGCCGTGGGCCGTGGCGACGCTCGGCCGCGGCGAGCTGCCCGGCGCGCCGGCCATCACGGCGTGCGACGCGGCCGCGACGCTACCCGGCGCGGCGCTGCTGCGCGACGGCGAGGGGGCGACGGCGCTCTCGATCCGCGGCCTGGGCCGCTCGAGCATCGTCGCGCTCGTCGACGACGCGCGGATCGAGACCGCGACGGACCTCTCGGGCGGACTCGCGCTCGTGTACCCGGAGGACCTCGAGCGGGTCGAGGTGGTGAAGTCCGCGGGCTCGGTCCTGTTCGGCTCCGGCTCGCTGGGCGGCGCGGTCCACATGGTCACCCGCCGCGCGGCGTTCGCCGAGCGTGCGCGCTCGGGCCTCGAGTGGAGCGACGCGGTCACGAGCGCCGACCGCGGCAGCGCGCACCACCTCGCCCTCGAGAGCGCCTCGCCGCGGCACGCGCTGCGCGTGAGCGCCGGCTACCGCCGCGCGGGCGACGTCGACACGCCGCTCGGGCGGCTCCCGAACTCGCAGTGGGGCGACTGGACGCTCAACGGCTCGCTGGGCCTGCGGGCCGGCGGGCGCCGGTCGCTCGTCGCCTCGTACCAGCGCGCGCAGGCCCGGGACACGGGCATCCCCGGCGGCGCGCCGTTCCCCGCAAGCGCCGTCGCCACGTACACGCTGGCGCGGCGCGAGCTCGCCGCCCTCGAATACGTCGCGCCGAACCCGCTGCCACGGGTGACGCTCGTCACCGCGCGGCTCTGGCGCCAGCAGGTCGCGCGCGCGGTCGAGGTGCGGCAGGGCCCCGCGCTGACGCTCACGCCGCACGCGGTCCACACGACGACGGGCGGCGCGCTCGAGACGCGCGTCGCGCCCGGAACCGGGCACGCGCTCGCCGCCGGCGCCGAGCTGTGGCGCCGCGCCGTCGACAGCCGCCGCGAGCGCCACCTGTGGGCGCGCGACTCCACGATCGGCGAGCGCCCCATCCCGCCCGCGAGCGTGACGAGCGCCGGGCTGTGGGCGCAGGACGAGTGGAGCCCGGCCGGCGGGGCGACGCGGCTCGTGGCCGGCGCGCGGTACGACCGCAGCCGCACGCGCAACGACCTCGCGTGGAACCCCGACTGGACGCTCGGCGCGGGCGGCCTCGACACCGCGCCCCCGTCGCGGACCGTGCTGTGGCCGGCCGGCACCGCCTGGGATCACTCGTGGAGCGCGAGCGGCGGCCTCCACGTCGAGCTGGCACGGGCGCTCGCTCTCTCGGCGCTGCTGGCGACGGCGTTCCGCTCGCCGTCGCTCGAGGAGCGCTACCAGGTGCTCGACCTGGGCAGCACGGTGCACGTGGGCGACCCCTCGCTGGCGCCCGAGCGCAGCGTGTCGCTCGACGTGGGGGCGCGCCTCGGCGGCGAGCACGCGCACGTGCAGGCGAACGCGTTCGGCAACCGGCTCGCGGACCTGGTCGCCGAGGTCCCGGGCACGTACGAGGGACGCCCCGCATGGGTCGAGACGAACGTCGGCCGGGCGCGCCTCTACGGCTGGGAGCTCGCGGCCGCCGCCCGCCCGCGCGCGCACGCGGCGCTCCGCGGCTCGCTCGCGTACGTCCGCGGCGAGGACACGCGCGCGCACGCGAACCTCGCGCAGGTCGCGCCGCTCTCGGGCGGGGCCGAGCTGGCCCTCGAGGCGCCGCGCGCGGGCACGCTGCGCGTCGCGGCGCGGGGGCAGCACGCGCAGGGCAATCCGGGCCCGGGCGAGACCCGCACGCCGGGCTGGGTCGCCTGGGACGTGCACGTCGCCGGCGCGCCGATCCGCGTCGCCAGCGGCACGGTCACGCTCCGCGGCGGCGTCGAGAACCTGTTCGACCGCGCGTACCGCCTCCACCTGTCCACGCTGCGCGGCGCCGTGCGGCTCGAGCCGGGGCGCAACGCGTACCTGGCCGCGACGTTCGCGTTCCAGGACGAGCCGGGCGCGGGAGCCCGGCCATGAGCTGGGTGGCGCTCGCGACGCTCTCGGCGCTCGCCTCGGCGGGCGCGGCCGTGGCGCAGAAGCGCACGCTGTTCCGCCTCGGTGCGCTCGAGCTGTCGTTCCTGCTCGCGCTGGCGGTGCTCGCGCTCTCGCTCTATGTCCCGCTGACGGCCGACGTGCTGGCGCTGACGCCGCGCGCGTTCGCCGTGCTCGCCGCCAAGAGCGTGGTGGGCGGCGTGGCGTTCCTGCTCGTCATGGTCGCGCTCGAGCGCAACCCGATCAGCGGCGCGCTGCCGCTGATGGGCCTGACGCCGGCGGTGACGGGCGTGCTCGCCACCGTGATGCTGCGCGACGCGCTACGGCCCGGCGAGTGGGCGGGCCTCGCGCTCATGACCGCGGGCGCGTGGGCGCTCGAGGCGAAGCCGCGCGCCGGAGCGCTGCGGCCACTCGCGGAGGTGTTCGCCTCGGGTCGCTACCGGCCCATGCTCGGCGCGGTGCTGCTGTTCGCGCTCTCGTCCGTGGGCGACAAGCTGCTCGTCGGCGACATGGGCGTGCCGCCGGGCGTCGTGCTGTTCCACCAGCACGTGGTCTACGCGGCGGTGTTCGGCGTGCTGCTCCTCGCGCGCCGCGTGCCGCCCGCGGCGCTCGTGCGCGGCGCCCGGGAGCAGTGGCCGCTGCTGCTCGCGATCGCGGCGCTGACGCTGGCCTACCGCTTCCTCCAGCTCCAGGCGACGCGCGAGGGGCCCGTGGCGCTCGTGCTCGCGGTCAAGCGCACGTCGATCGTCTGGGCGAGCCTTCTGGGCGGGCGGTTGTTCGCCGAGGAGCGACTGGCGCGGCGGGTTCTGGCGGCGCTGGTCATCGTGGCGGCGGGCTTCCTCTTCCTCGCGCACCAGTAGCGGCCCGGACATGGGGCCAGCTTGTGAGGGAACCGACAAGCGCCGTGCGCGCCGCCGAACTGCGCCCTTCGCACCAGTGTCCTGCGCGCGCGGGGCGGACGTAGAGTCGCGGTGATGGGGCGGCCCTCGCGGGCCTCCCTCCCGTTCGGCGCCGTGCGCCCGTCCACGCGCCCGGCACCGCAGCGCCATGACCCCGCGCCCTCCGCGACCGGTGTGGCTGACCGAGCGTGGCAACCGCACCGGTTGCCGCGGAGGGGACATGAGCGCGAAGCACACGATCGCCTGGCTGCCCGGCGACGGCATCGGCGTCGAGGTGATGAACGCGACGCGGCTGGTGCTGGACCGGGTCGGGCTGGACGCCGAGTACGTGCACGGCGATATCGGCTGGGAGTTCTGGCGCCGCGAGGGCGACGCCTTCCCCGCGCGTACGATCGAGCTGCTCAAGAAGGTCGACGCCGCGATGTTCGGCGCGATCACGTCGAAGCCGGTCAAGGCCGCCGAGGACGAGCTGGACCCGGCGCTCAAGGGCAGGGGCCTCGTCTACCGCTCGCCCATCGTCCGCATGCGCCAGCTCTTCGACCTCTACGTCTGCCTGCGACCCTGCAAGGCCTACCCGGGCAACCCGCTCAACTACCGCGAGGGGATCGACCTCGTCGTGTTCCGCGAGAACACGGAGGACCTCTACGCCGGCGTCGAGTTCAACACCGTGCCCGAGAAGCTGCGCGACACGCTCGCGGAGCTGTCGCCGCCGTTCAAGGCCTTCCAGTCGCTGCCGGGCGAGCAGTACGCGATCTCGGCCAAGATCAACACGCGCCGCGGATCGGAGCGCATCGTCCGCGCCGCGTTCGAATTCGCGCGCAAGTTCGCCCGTCGCAAGGTCACCGTGGTGCACAAGGCCAACGTCGTGCGGGCCACCGACGGGCTCTTCCTCGAGACCGCGAAAGCGGTGGCGAAGCAGTACCCCGAGATCGCCATGGACGACGCCAACATCGACGCCATGACGATGTGGCTGCTCAAGAACCCGTTCAACTACGACGTGCTCGTGGCGCCGAACCTCTACGGCGACATCATCTCGGACCTGTGCGCGCAGATGGTCGGCGGGCTGGGCTTCGGCTGCTCGGGCAACATCGGCGAGGGCCTCGCGGTGTTCGAGCCCACGCACGGCTCGGCGCCCAAGTACGCGGGGCAGGACAAGGTGAACCCGATCGCGACGATCCTGGCGGCGAAGATGATGCTCGACTGGCTCGGCGAGGCCGACGCCGCGCGGCGCGTCGAGGTCGCGACGGCCGCCGTCGTGCGCGAGGGCCGCGTCCGCACGTACGACATGGGCGGCACCGCGACGACGACGCAGATGGCGGAGGCCATCGCGTCGAAGCTGGGCACCGCCGTGGGAGCGCGCGGCTAGGCGGCGCGGCGCGGCGGCGCCCGCATCGACCGCCGCCGCGCCCGCCCCGGCCGCCGGGAGGCGCCATGTCCGACCGCATCGTGCTGCACGAGGTGGGGCCGCGGGACGGGCTCCAGATGGAAAAGACCGTCGTCCCGACCGAGACGAAGGAGGCGTGGATCCGCGCCGTGATGGCCTCCGGCGTGGACATCGTCCAGGTCGGCTCGTTCGTGCACCCGGAGAAGGTGCCGCAGATGGCCGACACGGACGAGCTGTTCCGCCGCCTCGCGCCGGGCAAGCCCGAGGGCGTGACGCTCTCGGGGCTCGTCCTGAACGAGAAGGGGCTCGAGCGCGGGCTCGCGTGCGGCGTCGAGATGTTCTGCATGGGCGCCTCGGCGAGCGACACGCACAGCCGCCGGAACACGGGCATGGGCACCGAGGAGGCCGTGCTCCGCATCGTCGCCGCCGCGAAGGCGGCCGTCGCGGCGGGACGGCGCGTGCAGGTGTCCGTGCAGTCGGCGTTCGGATGCGGCTTCGAGGGCCCCGTGCCGGAGGAGCGCGTGCTCGGGATCGTGCGCATCTACGTCGCGGCCGGCCTGCGCAGCATCAGCCTCGCCGACACCGCGGGGCACGCGCACCCGGCCCGGGTCGAGCGCATGTTCGCCGCGATCCGCGCGATCGACCCGGCGATCGAGTGCACGTGCCACTTCCACGACACGTACGGGCTCGGCATGGCGAACGTCTGGGCGGCGCTGCGCTCGGGCGTGACGAGCTTCGAGACGTCGTTCGCCGGGCTCGGCGGCTGTCCGTTCACCCGGGTCGCGGCGGGCAACGTCGCCACCGAGGACTTCGTGCACGCGCTGCAGCGCGAGGGCCGGCGCCTCGACGTGGACCTCGGGCGGCTGCTCGAGGTGGCGCGGGACGTCGAGCGTCACTTCGGCCGCGAGCTGCCCGGCCGCGTGCACCGCACCGGCCCCGTCCCCACGGAGGCGCACGTATGAGCCGCCCGTTGCTCGAGGGCGTGCGCGTCCTCGACCTCACGAACGTGCTCGCGGGCCCGTTCGCCACGCTCCACCTCGCGCTCATGGGCGCCGAGGTGATCAAGATCGAGAACCCGAAGGACGGCGACCTCGCGCGCAAGCTGGGGATCCTGCCCGCGCTCAACGACCAGCTCATGGGCACGAGCTTCCTCGCGCAGAACGCCAACAAGAAGTCGGTGACGCTCAACACGAAGTCGCCCGAAGGGCGCGAGCTGTTCCTGGCGCTGGTGAAGAACGCGGACGTGATCGTCGAGAACTTCCGTCCGGACGTGATGACGCGGCTGGGCCTCGGCTGGGAGGCGCTGCGCGCGGTCAACCCGCGCCTCGTCTACTGCGCCATCTCGGGCTTCGGCCAGACCGGGCCGGACGCGTTCAAGCCCGCGTACGACCAGATCATCCAGGGGCTGAGCGGCGAGATGTCCGTCAACGGCGACGAGCGCCTGAGCCCGCTGCGCGCGGGCTTCCCCGTGTGCGACACCGTGGGCGGGCTCAACGCCGCGTTCGCCATCATGGCGGCGCTGTACCACCGCGAGCGCACGGGCGAGGGCCAGTTCGTCGACGTCGCGATGCTGGACTCGATCATGCCGCTCATGGGCTGGGTCGCGGCGAACCTGCTCATCGGCGGCCAGCAGCCGGTGCTGATGGGCAATGACAATTTCACCGCCGCGCCCTCCGGCACGTTCCGCACGCGGGACGGCTTCGTCAACATCGCCGCGAACAAGCAGGAGCAGTGGGAGGCGGTGTGCGACGTGCTCGGCCTGCCCGGGCTGAAGACCGACCCGCGCTTCCAGAAGCGCGACGTGCGCAAGCAGAACCGCGCGGTGCTCACTCCGCTGCTCGAGGCGAAGCTCGCCGAACGCGACACGCGCGAGTGGGTCGAGTGCCTCAACGCGCGCGACGTGCCGAGCGGCGAGATCCTCGGGCTCGAGGCCGCGCTGCGCCAGCCGCAGGTGAAGCACCGGGGGACGCTGTGCGACGTGCCGGTCGAGGGCATCGGGACGATCCCGCTGTTCGGGCTGACCGCGAAGTTCGAGAAGACGCCGGGCCAGATCACGTCGCCGCCGCCGCGGCTCGGCGCGCACACCGCCGAGGTGCTGGCGGGCGTGGGCGTCGGACCGGAGGCGCTGGCGCAACTGAAGTCCAGGGGCATCGCCTGATGCCGGAGCCGACCACAGGGGGAACGCCACGATGGCCATGACCTACGTCCAGAAGCTGCTCGCGCACGCGTGCGGAAAACCGTCGGTGGCGATCGGCGACGTGCTCGAGCCGCCGGTGCACCTCGCGATGTCGCACGAGAACGCCGCGCTCGTCATCAACCAGTTCCAGGAGATCTACGCGGGCACCGGCCGGGAGCCGAACGTGTGGAACCCGGACCGGATCGCGATCATCTTCGACCACCGCGTGCCGGCCGAGTCGTCCAAGACCGCGACGAACCAGAAGAAGGTGCGCGAGTTCGTGGGGCGTCAGGGCATCCGCAAGTTCCACGACGTGCGGGGCGACGTCGGCGGCATCTGCCACCAGGTCCTGCCCGAGAACGGCTACGTGCGGCCGGGCATGGTGGTCGTCGGCACGGACAGCCACACGACCACGCACGGCGCGCTCGGGGCGTTCGCGTTCGGCATCGGCGCCACCGAGATGGCCGCGGTCTGGGCACTGGGCCGCGCGCTCAACGTCGAGGTCCCGGCGACGATCCGCGTGGACGTCAACGGCGCGCCGGGCCCGGGCGTCTACCCGAAGGACGTCGTGCTGCACCTGATCCGCACGCTCACGGCCGAGGGCGCGAGCTACCGCGTGCTCGAGTTCCACGGCGAGGCGATCCGCACCATGTCGACGTCGGGGCGCCTCGTGCTCTGCAACATGTCCGTCGAGGCCGGGGCCACCGCGGGCGTCGTGCCGCCGGACGCCGAGACGGAGCGCTACCTGCGCGGGCACGCGGGCGTGACGGACGCGCTCGAGCTGCTCGCGCCCGACCCGGGCGCCGAGTACGAGCGCGTCGTGACGATCGACGCCTCGCGGCTCGAGCCGCAGGTCGCCTGCCCGCACGCGGTCGACAACGTGAAGCCGGTGGGCGAGGTGAGCGGACGCAAGGTCCAGCAGGTCGTGCTCGGCTCGTGCACGAACGGCCGGCTCGACGACCTCGAGGTGGCCGCGCGGATCCTCAAGGGCCGGCGCGTGGCCGACGGCACGCGCATGATCGTGTTCCCGGCCTCGTGGCGGATCTGGCGCGAGGCGATGGCGAAGGGCGTGCTCGCCGACCTCGCGGCCGCCGGCGCGGTGGTGTGCAACCCCGGGTGCGGCCCCTGCCTGGGCGTGCACCAGGGCGCGCTCGGCGACGGCGAGACGGCGCTCGCGACGACGAACCGCAATTTCAAGGGACGGATGGGCAACCCCACCGGCGAGGTCTACCTGTGCTCGAGCGCGGTCGCCGCGGCGAGCGCGATCGCCGGCGAGATCGTCGACCCCAGAGGAGTGCTCTGACATGGCCACGGGCAAGGTCGTCTTCACGGTCGGCGCGGACGTCTCGACCGACATCATCTATCCGGGCCGCTTCATGGCCACCGTGCTGCCAACCGAGACGCCGAAGTTCGCGTTCGCGGACCACGCCGAGTTCAACAAGGCGCTCACGTCGGGCCAGGTCGCGCCGGGCAGCATCCTCGTCGGCGGCCTGAACTTCGGCTGCGGCTCGTCGCGCGAGCAGGCGGCGTCGTGCCTCAAGGGCCACGGGCTCGTGATCGTGGCGCGCAGCTTCGCGCGCATCTTCCTGCAGAACGCGATCAACGTGGGCCTGTCCATGGTCATCTGTCCCGGCATCGAGGCCGAGGTCGGCGACACGCTCGAGATCGCCGACGGGCGCGTCGTGAACGTGACGCGCGGCGGCACGTTCGCGATCGAGCCCCTGCCCAGGGCGCGGCAGGCGATCCTCGACGCGGGCGGGCTCGTGCCCTACGTGCGGCGGCTCGTGCTGGAGCAGCCCGCGCGCCGCTGACGGCGTCGCCCCTGCCGCGGCCCGAATCGCGAATTGCCGTTGCCCGGGCCGGGAGCGAACCCGCACAATAGAAGTTCCCGCCGCCCCACGAGGCAGGTCCGCACCGCGCAGTCCGGTCGAGCTCCATCCCTCACCCGACGCCAGGAGGATCCCACCGTGAAGACCACCCTTGTCCTGCTCGTCCTGCTCACGCTCGCCCTCACGGGGTGCTCGAAGAAGACCTCCCCGATGGAGCCGTCGGCCTCGCTCGGCCGCGCCGCGGGCACGTCCGCCGCGCCCGTCGCCGGCGCGGCGGGCTCCGTCGCCAAGCCCGCCGCGGGCCGCCTCGCGCCCGGCCAGCCGGGATACGAGCCCGCGTACGAGGACGGGCGCGTGCTGACCATCAACGCCATCGAGGTGCCGGGCAAGGCGCCCACGACCGCGCAGGCCGACTTCTACGAGGTCGTCTACCCGCCCGACTGGCAGGCGCTCGGAATCCCGGCGCCGCAGTGCAACCCGTGCGACCACGACGGCAACGGCATCGACTTCCTCGACTTCCACGACCACGTGCTCGACAGCTCGCCCGGCGACACCGGCTACCGCGGCCCGTGGCACGTCTGGGCGGTGGTGCCGGCGTACAACGGCGTCGCCTCGCACGACGCCGCGATCGGCGCGCTCTACAAGGCGCACCTGCCGCTCATGTCCGAGACCGCCGTGCTCGACTTCGCCGCGATGACGCTCGCCGACGGCTCGCCGGTCGCGATCAAGGTCGACACGAACTTCTACTTCCTCTGCGCGGTCGTGAACGCGAACGCCGTGAAGTAGCCGGCTCGCCCGGCTTCCGGACGCGACGCGCCCGGCGGGAGGCATCCCGCCGGGCGCGATCGTTCGCGGCGTACGCCCGCGCGTCACCGCACCATCAGCACCCGCACTGCCGGCAGCACGCGGCCGTCCGGCGCGACGGCCGACACGAGGTACATCCCGGGCCGCACGGGCAGGCCGGTCTCGTCGCGGCCGTCCCACAGCGCGACGCCGCCCTCCGGCACGTCGAGCGAGCGCACCCGCCGTCCGGCCACGTCCCGCACGGTCGCGCGCAGCGTGCCCGGCGCGCCGCCGGGCCAGGCGAGGCGCACCTCGCCGTGCGCCGGGTTCGGCCACGCCGCCAGCGCGCGGACCGCCGGCGCCGGCGCGGGCACGCTCGCCGTCGAGGCCAGGCCGGCGATGTCGGCGGCGCCGGCGTTGGCCGCATAGGTGTCGTCGTACGGCGCCCCCACGAGCGCGGTGCCGACGCCCTTCAGGTACCAGCCCGTGGCGTCCGAGACCGCGTTGCCGAGCCAGTCGTCCGCCGCGTGGCCGTCCACCGTGGCGATGGGCGTCGCCGAGGGCGCCGCGCCGCCGGAGTAGAAGTAGGCGCGCCCCGCCGCCGACAGCGCGCCCACCGGCTGCAGCCGCGCGCCGGCGATCACGTCGGGGTGGCCGTCGCCGTCGACGTCGCCGGTGCCGGAGACGGTCCAGCCGAGCTGCGCGTTCGCGGTCTCGCCGACGTAGATCGCGACCGGCGCCGAGCCGGGCGGGTCCTCGCCGCGGAACAGGTAGGCCGCGCCGGCCGCGCTGCCGCCCCGGTCGTTGTAGGGGGCGCCCACGAGCACGTCGGGCCGCCCGCCGCCGTCCACGTCGCCGACGGCCGCGACCGAGTTGCCGAACCAGTCGTCGCGCGCC
>JBAIWU010000083.1:0-2057 GCA_037917155.1 Candidatus Eiseniibacteriota bacterium | reverse complement strand
GCGAGCTTCGCGTTGTAGAGCATCACCGGCACGATCGGGCTCTCGCCCGCCTTGACGTCGAATCCGGCGTCGACCAGCAGCTTTCGCCAGTAGCGCGTGTTCTCCTCGAGCTTGTCGCGGCGCTCGGTGGACTTCGAGATCAGGTCGAGCACCTTGAGCGCGCCGCTCACGATGACCGGCGCGACGGTGTTCGAGAACAGGTAGGGCCGCGCGCGCTGCCGGCACAGCTCGACCAGCTCGCGGCGCCCGCTCACGCAGCCGCCGGAGGCGCCGCCGAGCGCCTTGCCGAGCGTGGTCGTGATCAGGTCGACCTTCCCGACCACGCCGCAGTGCTCGTGCGTGCCGCGCCCGGTGCGCCCGATGAAGCCGGTGGCGTGCGAGTCGTCCACCAGCACGAGCGCGTCGTGCTCCTCGGCGAGCGCCACGATGGCGTCGAGCCGCGCGAGGTCGCCGTCCATCGAGAACACGCCGTCGGTGACGATCACGCGGAAGCGCTTGTCGGCGTGCTCCACCAGCTTCTCGCGCAGGTGGCCCATGTCGGAGTGCTTGAACGTGTCCTGCTGCGCCTTGCACAGCCGCATGCCGTCCACCAGCGAGGCGTGCACGAGCCGGTCGGCGATCAGCACGTCCGGCTCCCCGAACAGCGCCTCGAACACGCCGCCGTTGGCGTCCATGCACGACGGGAACAGCAGCGTGTCCTCGGTGCCGAGGAAGTCGGTGAGCCGCCGCTCCAGCTCGTGGTGGATGTCCTGGGTGCCGCAGATGAAGCGCACCGAGGACATGCCGTAGCCCCGGGCGTCGAGCCCGGCGTGCGCGGCGGCGACCACGTCGGGGTGGCTCGAGAGGCCGAGGTAGTTGTTCGCGCACAGGTTGATGACGCGGCGCGGCGCGGCGCCCGCGGGGTACTCGACCTCGATCTCGGCCCCCTGCGCGGCGTGGATGAAGCGCTCCTCCTTGAACAGGCCGGCCTGGCGGATGCTCTCGAGCTCCGCCTGGAAGTGCTCTCGGGTCCTGGCGGGACAGGTCATGGTCGCTCCTCGCTCACACGCCGACGCTGCGGAAGCGCCGCACCAGCGCGGCGATCAAGTTCACGGAATCGAACGCGTCCGGCGTGGCGTCGGCGTCCGGGATGCGGATCTCGTAGCGCCTCTCGAGGAAGCGCTTCAGCGACACCATCGAGAACGAGTCCACGATGCCGCCGCTGATGAGCGCCGTATCGGGCTCGATCGTCCGGTCGTCGCCCTCCTCGAGGTACTCCTTCTTCACGTAGTCGAGGATCACCGTCTCCAGCTCGCCCATGGATCGCTCCGAAGGGTTGGGCGCCCGGTCCGGCGCCGCGCGGAGCGGCCCGGGCCGGACGCGGGCCTCAGTCGTTCATCACGGTGGACAGGTCGCCGACCGGCTCGCCCCACTCCTGCGCGCGCAGGATGCGGCGCACGATCTTGCCGCTCCGCGTCTTGGGCAGCGACGCGACGAACTCGATCTCCTGCGGCATCGCGAGCGGCGAGAGCCGGCGGCGGATGAAGTTCATGATCTCCAGCTCGAGGTCCCCGCTCGCCGGGAACGCCGGCTTGAGCACGACGAACGCCTTCACGACCTCCATGTTGACCTTGTCCGGCTTGCCCACCGCTGCGGACTCGGCCACGGCCGGGTGCTCGAGCAGCGCGGACTCGATCTCGAACGGGCCGACCAGGTGCCCGCCGGTGTTGATGACGTCGTCGTCGCGGCCCACGAACCAGAAGTAGCCGTCGTCGTCGACGCTGGCGCGGTCCCCGGTGACGTACCAGCCGTTCCTGAAGCGGTTCTGGTACGCGGTCGGGTTGTGCCAGTAGGCGCGCATCATCGAGGGCCAGCCGGGGCGCAGCGCGATCAGCCCGACGGCGCCGGTCCTGGCGAGCGGCTCGAACGTCTGCGGGTCGAGGACGGTGGCGGTGATGCCCGGGAACGGCCGCCCCATCGAGCCGGGCTTGATCGGCATGCCGGGCACGTTCGTGATCACGATGCAGCCGGTCTCGGTCTGCCAGTAGGTGTCGTGGAACGGCTTGCCGAACGCCTCG
>JBAIWU010000082.1:0-2641 GCA_037917155.1 Candidatus Eiseniibacteriota bacterium | reverse complement strand
CGCTTCGTGCTCGGCCTCGGCATGGTCCGGCGCACCGACCACGGCGACCTCGAGCAGATCGACGACCTCGAGAACTCGCTCACGCTGCTGGTCGCGCACGAGGACTGGCGCGATTACTTCGAGCGCGAGGGCGTCGGCACCTACCTGTCGTGGCGCGTGCCCGACTTCTCCACGGTGAGCGTCCACCTGCGCAACGACCGCTACCGCTCGCTGGTCTCGAGTCCGCACGTCCATTCGTGGTGGAACAACGACCGGTCGCTGCGCGACAACCCCGCGATCGACGATGGCGACGCGCACAGCGTGTTCGTGCGGCTCGAGCGCGTCGCGCACCGGCGCCAGCGCAGCCGCAGCGGGCTCTACCACTGGATCGAGCTCGAGCACTCGGGCGGCCCGACGCTGCGCGGCGACTTCCGCTACACGCGCGCGCTGGCCGACCTGCGCAGCGTCGTGCGCGTGCTGCCGGCCACGACGCTGACGCTGCGCGCGGTGGGCGGCTCGACGCTGGACGGCACGCTGCCGCGCCAGCGCGAGTTCGTGCTCGGCGGCGTCGACGGTCTGCGGGCGCACCGCTTCGGCGCGTTCCGCGGCGACCGGGTGGCGCTGGGCCAGGCCGAGTACAGCATCGGCCTGCACGGGTTCGGCCGCACGACCCGCGAGCGCGGGCCGCGCGTGCTGGTGTTCGTGGACAGCGGCACGGCGTGGAACCGCGCGGTCAACGGCGAGCTGGCCCAGCAGCACTTCGCGCTCGACGGAGGCGTCGGGCTCGCGTCGCCGGACGACGACCTGCGGGTCACGTTCGCGCGCAACCTGCAGGACCCCGGCTCCGACGTCGTCATCGCCATGAGGTTGAACCGACCCTTCTAGAACGGGACCCCCGTGCTCCCCAGGCTCCCCTCCCGACTCCGGATCACACGCGTGCTCGCGGTGGCGGCGCTCGCGTCGCTCGCGGCCCGGTCCGCGGCGGCGTTCGAGATCGCCACCGTGACGGCCGCGCGCGACGAGGCGGGCCAGCTCTGGGTCACGACGCGCCTGGTGGACCCGATCGAGGCGCGCGTCCAGCGCAGCCTCGAGCGCGGCATGCCCGCGACGCTGTACCTGCACGCCGAGCTGTGGCGCAAGCGCGCCGGCTGGTTCGACCGCATGGACCGCTTCGCCGACGCCACGCTGCGCCTGCGCCACGACGTCTGGCGCGACGAGTGGCGTCTCGAGCGCGCCGGCGCCCCGCCGATCCGGGCGAGCGACGTGGACTCGCTCGAGATCGCGCTGTCGCGGCCGCTCGTGATCGTGATCCCGGGCCTCGACCGCGAGCCGGAGGACGCGTCGTGCTACGTGTCGGTCACCGCGACGCTGAAGCCGCTGAGCGTCGAGGACGCGGAGGAGGTCGAGGGCTGGGTCTCCGGCGAGGTGCGCAACCAGGGTCACGCGGGCTTCGGCGTGATCACGCAGCTGCCGCGCTCGCTGTTCGACGCGGTGCGCAACTTCACCGGCTTCGGCGACGCGCGCGACCAGGCGCAGACGCCGCAGTTCACGCCCGAGTCGCTGCCGGTGATCCGGCGCTGACGCGCGCGGGCCGGGAGCGCCCGGCCGCGGCGTTCAGGGCAGGTGGACGATGCGCGCGACGCCGCCGCGGCCGTCGCGGACGCGCGCGAAGAGCACCGTCGCGGCGATCCGCGCCCCGGACGCGTCGCGGCCGTCCCAGCTCCAGTGGCAGCCCGTCGCGTCCACGCTCGGCGGCACGGTCGCCACGCGGCGGCCGGCGACGTCGAACACGTCGAGCGGCGCCGCGCCGGCGCCGTTGCGGGACAGCATGACCGCGCCGTGCGCGCCGGTGGGCACGACGGCGAGCGGGCTCGACGCGAGCGGCTCCTGGGCCAGCGCGAGCATCGTCGAGCCGAGGCCGGCCACGGTCGTCGGGTACGCCAGCGCGCCGTTCTCGATCGTGCCGGAGTAGCTCGCCATCGCATCGCCGAACAGGACGCGGAAGTCCTCGGCGAAGATCTCGTGCGGCCGGTCCGCGTGCACGGCCGTGGCCGAGTAGGTGTCCGTGTCCGTGATCCCGCGCACGCTGCGGTAGCGCCCCCAGCCGGCCGTGTCGGCGTCGGGCATGAGCGCGTACTGGACCACGTGTCCGAGCTCGTGCGTGAACTCGGCGTGCTGCTGCTCGACGGGCAGGTCGCGCACGCCGGGCGAGAGCAGGATCAGGCCCGGGCCGGCCGCGGACTCGAGCCCGAGGCGGCGCGGGTACGGGAGGATGAAGATCTCGGCGGCGACGTGGCCGAGCGGGTAGCGCACGCCGGCGAGCGCCGCGTTCACCTGCGCGGGATCGAACGGGTGGAACTGGCCGTCGCCGGGATTCGAGATCGCCGGATCGCTCGTCGAGGTGACCAGCTCCCAGCTCGTGCCGTCGGGCGCGTCGAAGACGAGCACGCCGCTCTCGGAGCGGCAGTAGTCGCGCAGCGTCTCGGCCGCGTCGTGGAGGACGAAGCCCGTCGCGCGGGTCGAGCTCGCGATTTCGTTCGCCCGCACGGGGGCGCCCGCGAGGAGGGTCGCGATCAGCGCGAGGGCCGTCGCCAGTCGGGCTCGGATGGGGAGCGCGTCGGTCATGCCCTCACCCCAACGCGACGAACATGCCACGCCGCGC
>JBAIWU010000081.1:0-8229 GCA_037917155.1 Candidatus Eiseniibacteriota bacterium | reverse complement strand
CGTTCTTCCGCGGCATGCTCGTGCGCGGCGTCCTGCTGCCGCCCTCGGCGTTCGAGTCGGCATTCGTCTCGAGCGCGCACGGCGCCGACGAGGTCGACGCGACGCTCGCCGCGGCGCGCGAGGCGCTGGCGGAGGTGGCGCGATGAACGACCGGTTCCTGCGGGCCTGCTGGCGCAGGGAGGTGGACCGCACGCCGCTCTGGATCATGCGGCAGGCGGGCCGCTACCTGCCCGAGTACCGCGCGCTGCGCGAGAAGGTCGACTTCCTCACCCTCTGCCGCACGCCCGAGCTGGCGGTCGAGGCGAGCCTGCAGCCCATCCGTCGCTTCGGGCTCGACGCGGCGATCATCTTCTCGGACATCCTCGTGCCGCTCGAGGCGATGGGAGTCGAGATCGACTTCGATCCCGGCCCGAAGATCGCCCGGCCCGTCCGCACGCGCGCCGACGTCGACGCGCTCGTGCTGCGGCCGGCGGCCGAGGCGACGGCGTACGTCGGCCGGGCCGTGGCGCTGCTGCGCCGCGAGCTCGACGGCCGCACGCCCGTGATCGGCTTCTGCGGCGCGCCGTTCACGCTGGCCGCGTACCTCGTCGAGGGCCGCGGCAAGGAGGGCTTCGGCGGCGTCAAGAGCCTGATGGCGCGCGAGCCGGCGACGTTCGTGCTTCTGCTCGAGAAGCTCGCCGACCAGATGGCCGACTACCTCAACCTGCAGATCGCCTCGGGCGCCCAGGCCGTGCAGGTCTTCGACTCCTGGGCGGGGCTGCTCTCGCCCGAGGACTACCGCGCGTACGTGCTGCCCGCGCTGCAGCGCCTCGTGCGCGGGGTGAAGCGGGAGGGCGTGCCCATCGTCTACTTCGCGGTCGCGGGCGGGCACCTGCTCGAGGACTCCCTGGCGATCGGCGCCGACGTGCTCGGCCTGTGCTGGCGCACGCCCCTCGCCGACGCGCGCCGCCGCACCGGCGGCCGCGTGGCGCTGCAGGGCAACCTCGATCCGCACCTGCTGTTCGCACCCCCCGAGGTCGTGCGCGCGCGCGCGCGCGCCGTGCTGGAGAGCGCGGGCGACGCCCCGGGACACATCATGAACCTCGGCCACGGCATCCTGCCGGACACGCCCATCGCCTCGGTCGAGGCGCTGGTCGAGACGGTGGCCGAGCGTGCCGGGAGGACCACATGAGCGGCGCACCTTCGACCCGACAGCTCATCCAGCGCTACGACCGCCCCGGTCCACGCTACACCTCGTATCCGACCGCGGTCGAGTTCGGCACGGACTTCACCGAGGCCCACTACCGCGAGCGCCTCGCGGCCGCCGACGCACGGGCGGACGAGCCGCTGTCGTTCTACGCGCACCTGCCGTTCTGCGAGGAGCGCTGCCTGTACTGCGGCTGCAACGTGGTCATCACGAAGCACCGCGACGTCGCGGCGGGATACCTCGGGGACATCGAGGCGGAGGTCGAGCTGCTGGCCAAGCACCTGCCGCACCGGCGCCGGATCTCGCAGCTGCACTGGGGCGGCGGGACGCCGACCTACTACGGCGCCGCGGATCTCGAGCGCTTCTTCCGCGTCATCACGAGGCACTTCGAGCTCACGCCGGACGCGGAGGTCGGCATCGAGGTCGACCCGCGCGTCACGACGGACGAGCACATCGTCCGGCTGCGCGAACTGGGCTTCAACCGCCTGTCGATGGGCGTGCAGGACTTCGCGCCCGAGGTGCAGCAGGCCGTGCACCGCATCCAGGGCCACGACATGACGCGCGCCATGATCGAGCGCGCGCGCGAGGTGGGCTGGCACTCGGTCAACATCGACCTCATCTACGGGCTGCCCTACCAGACGGTCGAGGGCTTCAGCCACACGCTGGACCAGGTCATCGCGATCCGCCCCGACCGGGTCGCCGTCTACGGCTTCGCGTACGTGCACTGGATGAAGCCGCACATGAAGCACCTGCCCGCGAGCGCGCTGCCCGACGCCGAGCTGCGCCTGCAGCTCATCAGCATGGCGGTCGACAAGTTCACCGCGGCGGGCTACCGCCCCATCGGCATGGACCACTTCGCGCTGCCCGGGGACGAGCTCTCGCGCGCGGTCGAGGCGCGGACGCTGTCGCGGAACTTCATGGGCTACACCGTGCAGAGCGCGCGCGACATGGTCGCGGTCGGCATCTCGGCGATCGGCGACGTGCAGGGCGCGTTCGTGCAGAACGTGAAGAAGCTGCCCGACTACCGTAACGCCCTGCTCGGGGGGCGCTTCCCGGTCGAGCGCGGTTTCCGGCTCGACGCCGACGACGTGCTCCGCCGCGCGGTCATCACCCAGCTCATGTGCAACGGCCACCTCGACGTGCGCGAGATCGAGCGCCGCTTCGGCATCGTGTTCGCGGACTACTTCGCGGGCGAGCTCGCGCGGCTGTGCGGCGAGGACTCGCCGGTGGCGCACGGGCTGGTCACGGTGACGCCGGACGAGATCACGCTCACGCCGATGGGCCGGCTGCTCGTGCGCGTCGTCGCGATGCACTTCGACCGCTACCTCGAAGCCCGCTCGGGGGACAAGCCGGTCTTCAGCCGGACGGTATGAGCGCGCACCGGGTGGTCGTCGTCGGGGCCGGCATCTCCGGCCTGAGCGCGGCGGTGCGCCTGCGCGAGCGCTTCGCCGCGTCCGGCGTGCCGCTCGATCTCGCCGTGCTCGAGGCGCAGGCGCAGGCGGGCGGCCACGCCCGGACGCACGCGGACGACGGCTTCCTCGTGGAGGAGGGGCCGAACGGCTTCCTCGACCGCGCGCACGAGCCGTACACGCGCGAGCTGGCGCGCGACCTCGGCATCGAGCCGTCGCTCGTCGAGGCGCGGCCCGAGGCCAAGCGCCGCTTCATCCTCTTCGGCGGCCGGCTGCGGCGCGTACCCGAGACGCCGCCCGCGCTCGTCACCTCGGACGCGCTCACGCCCGCGGGCAAGCTGCGGCTGCTGCTCGAGCCGTTCGCGCGGCCGCGCCCGGAGGGCGTCGAGGAGACCGTGTTCCAGTTCGCGGAGCGCCGCATCGGGCGCGAGGCCGCGGAGCGGCTCGTCGACTCGGCGATCTCCGGCATCTCGGCGGGCGACAGCCGCCAGCTCTCGGTCGCGGACGCGTTCCCGCTCATGACCGAGATGGAGCGCGACCACGGCAGCCTGATCCGCGCGATGATCGCACGCCGCAAGCTGCCGCCCTCGCGCCTGATGGCGTTCCGCGGCGGCATGGCGCAGCTCGTAAGCACGCTGCGCGAGCGCCTCGACGGCGCGGTGCGCACGCGCAGCCGCGTCGTGGGGCTCGCGCGCAGCGGGGCCGGCTGGCGGCTCGCGCTCGAGGGCGGCGGGCCGCTCGAGGCCGACACGGTCGTGCTCGCGCAGCACGCCTGGGAGGCGGCGCCGCTGCTGGCGCCGCTCGACGCGACGCTCGGCGACGAGCTGGCGCGCTTCCCGCGCGCGGGGCTCGCGCTCGTCGCGATGGCGTTCCGCCGCGATGACGTGCCGCGGCCGCTCGACGGCTACGGCTACCTCGTCGCGCGCACGCCCGGCATCGAGACGCTGGGCGTCGTCTGGGAGTCGTCGCTGTTCGAGGGCCGCGCCCCGCAGGACCGCGTCCTGCTGCGGGCGATGATCGGCGGCGCGCGCAGCCCGCGCGTGGCCGGGCTGCCCGAGCCCGAGCTGCTCGCCATCGCGCGGCGCGAGCTCGCGCCCGTGCTGGGCGTCACCGCCGAGCCCGTGCGGACTTGGGTCCGCCGCTTCCCCGACGCGATCGCGCAGTACACGCTCGGGCACGCCGCGCGCGTCGGGATCGTGCGCGGGCGCATCGCGCGCCTGCCGGGGCTGGAGCTCAGCGGCACCAGCTACGACGGCGTCGCGTTCAACTCGGCCGTGCACTCCGGCTCGTTGCTCGCCCAGCGCGTGCTCGAGCACGTCAACCGGGCCCCCGCGGCCCAACCGCAAGGAACCCTCCATTGAGCGTCCGCAACGTCCTCCTCCTCACGTACGGCGAGCCGCCCGAGCCCGGTTTCTTCGCCCAGCTCCGCTATTCGTGGCGCATCCTGCTCGGCCTCACGCGCAGCGTGGCGCCCATCCCGCTGCCCGTGCTGCCGGTCATCGCGCTCTCGCGCGCGCGCCTGCGCACGGCGACCTGGCGCGCGGAGTCGTATTCCTCGCCGCTGGAGGCCTGCACGCGCGACCAGGCCGACGCGCTCGCGCGCGCGCTCGCCGGGCGCGAGCCCGGTACGCGCTGGAGCGTCCGCGTCGCGTACGAGTTCCGCGACCCGCTGCTCACGGCGGCGCTGGACGCGATCCCCGCGGGCGAGCCCGTGGACGTGGTCCCGATGTACGTCGCCGACTCGGCGTTCACGCACCAGCTCTCGCACGCGACGATCGAGGCGTGGCAGCGGAAGCGCTTCCCGGCCGGCCGGCCCGCGCCGGTGCGCGTGCTGCCGCCGCTCGACGAGGAGCGCTTCGCTGAAGTTTCGGCGCGGCACGTGCTCGACGAGCTCGCGAAGGCGGGCAAGACGCCCGGCGCCGACTGGGCGCTCATGCTCGCCGCGCACGGCACGCTGCTCGAGCCGCCGAAGCCCTACGAGACCGGCCGGCTCGCGACCGAGCGCGTGTGCAACGCGATCGGCCGGCGGCTCGCGCCGCACTTCGGCACGGTCGCGAACGGGTGGCTGAACCACGTCTACGGCGGCCGCTGGACCGAGCCGCCGGCCGACGTCGCGCTGCGCGCGATCGCGGACGCGGGCTTCCGCAAGGTCGCGTACTACCCGTACGGCTTCCTCGCGGACAACGCCGAGACGCAGCTCGAGGGCCGCGTCGCGCTGCGCGTGGCGCCGGAGCTCGAGGCGGTCCAGCTGCCCTGCCTGAACGCCGCGCCGTCGCTGGTCGGGCTGCTGGCGGACCAGCTCACGGGCGCCCAGGCCGGCCGGGAGGGCATCGCCGCGGCGGGCTGAGGCCGGTGGCCGCGATGCGCGGAGGAAGGGCGCGCCGCGCCCGTCCTCACTCGCCGCGCAGCGAGCTCGCGATGGGCTGGCGCGCGGCGCGCAGCGCGGGGAAGAAGCCGCCCAGCACGCCCAGGACGGCCGAGAACACGAGCGCGAGCAGCATGAGGCCGGGCGTGACGCGGAAGCGGAACGCCACCTCGCTGAACGACTGGAAGTTCGTCGTACTCGTCGTGATCGCGTTGATCGGCAGCGCCAGCGCGCAGCCGAGCAGGCCGCCGATCAGCGCGACGATCACCGACTCCACCACGAACGAGAGCAGGATCGCGAGCGGGCTGAAGCCGAACACGAGCAGCGTGGCGATCTCGCGCGTGCGCCCGCTCACCGCGGCGAACATCGTGTTCGCCGCGCCGAACGTGGCGCCCACGGCCATGATGGCCGTGATGAACCCGCCCAGCACCGTGACCATGACCGTCACCGACTGCGCCTGCTCGGCGTAGAAGCGGTCCTCGCGCTTGACCGCGACGTTCAGCCGCGGGTCGTGCTCGAGGTCCTGCTGCAGGGCCGCGAAGCGCGACGGGTCCTTCAGCCGCAGCAGGCCCACCGCGTAGACGCCCTCGCGGTGGAACATCGGCATGAGCGTGCGGCCGTCGCCCCAGATCTCCGACTCGTACGCCGAGCCGCCGGTCGTGAACGTGCCGACCACGCGCAGCAGCCGCCGCTGCACGTGGATCGCGTCGCCGACCCGGCAGTGCGCGAAGCGCCGCGAGATGGCGTGCCCGACGATGACCTCCTCGGCGCCGGGCGTGAACAGGCGGCCCTCGACGATCTGCGGCGTCGCGCGCGCGGACACGGTCGCGAGGTCGACGCCGCGCACGCGGATGTTCGAGGTGCCGGACTGGCCGAGGCGCGGCAGGTTCGTGGTCGCGACCATATCGAACGTGGCGTCGGCGCGCCCGTCGGCGCGCGTGGCGACGTTGGGGTTCGCGCGCATGATGTCCGCGACCTCGAACGAGAACCAGCTCATGACCTCGGAGTCGGCGCCGCGAGCGAGCACGATCGCGCGGTCGGGGGAGCCGGCCGAGGTGAGCGCGGCGTGGAAGCCGCCCGCGAGCGCGAGCGCGGCGAGCAGCACGGCCACGGTGAGCCCGATGCCGATCGCGGTGGCCGCGGTGGCGACGGGTCGCTGCGCGACGTTGCGCAGGTTGTAGACGAGCGGGATCGCCATGGGGCCCCTAGTCGACGCGCCGCAGCGCGTCCACGATGCGCAGGCGCGAGGCCTGCCACGCGGGGATGAAGCCGCTCACGACGCCGAGCCCGACGGCGATCGCGACGGCCGTGAACACCGTGGGCCAGGTGATGACGAGCGTGCTGAAGATGGGGAAGGGCGCGTGGTCGAGCCCGAACTTGGCCACGAGGGCCGCGAGCAGGCCCCCGCCGGTCGTGATGATCGCCGCCTCCATGACGACCATGCCGAAGATGGCGCCGTCGCTGAAGCCGAGCGTCTTGAGCACGCCGATCTCGCCCGTGCGCTCGCGCACCGCCATGACCATCGTGTTCGCCGAGATCACGAGGATCGTGAACACGACCGCGAAGCCGATCATGCGCAGCGCGAAGCCGACGTTGCCGAACATGCTGATGAAGCCGGCGCCGAACGCCTGCTCGCTCTCGGTGAGCGTGGGGTTGTCCGAGTTCTCGAACAGCGCGTCGATCCGCTTCGCGATCGCCGCCGACTGCGACGGGTCGGGGATCTCGACCTTGAACACGCCCGCGAAGGGCCGCCCGCCGAACGCGCGCTCGCGCAGGTACTCCTCGTGGAAGAGGATCAGGTCGTCCGGCCACGTGCCGCCCGGCGCCTGGTGGTAGACGCCGCGGATCACGAAGTCCCATGTCCCGCGGAACAGCGTGCCCTCGATGTGGATCGTCTGCCCGAGCCGCCAGCCGCGCTCGCGGAACAGGTCGGCGCCCACGACGCACGCCGTGCGCTCGGTCCAGTACGCGGCGAGGTGCGGGTCGACGTCGGGCGGCAGCGCGACCGGGGCCTGCGGCTCGGACCACTGCACGATGCTGAAGTCCTTCCGGTACACGGGCCAGAAGTCGTCGTCCACCGCGAAGCGCTGCTTGAACGTCTTGGGCGCCTGCGGGTCGATGCCGCCGAACCAGGTCTGCTGGCAGACGCGCTTCACGCCCGGGACGCCGAGGATCTTCGACTTGTACTCGCCGGGCAGGAAGTTCGTGATCGAGATGGCGTGGCGCACGGCGAGGCGCTCGCGGCTGCCGGCGTCGGCCGCGGCCCTGAACGTGTCGAGCACCGCGCCGAGCGCGCTGAACAGGAACAGCGCCACGAACACGCTCCCGAGCGTCAGGAACGTGCGCAGCTTGTTGCGGAGGAGGTTCACGAGGACGAGCGGGAGCATGGCGGGAGCCTCCGGCCCTCAGGCGGACAGCACGCCCTTGTCGAGGTGGACCATGCGATGGGCGCGGCCGGCGGCGTGCGGGTCGTGCGTCACCATGATGATGGTCTTGCGGAACTCGGTGTTGAGCCGCTCGAGGAGCTGCAGGATCTCCTCGCCCGAGCGGCGGTCGAGGTCGCCGGTCGGCTCGTCCGCGAGCAGGACCTTCGGGTCGCTCACGACCGCGCGCGCGATCGCGACGCGCTGCTCCTGGCCGCCCGAGAGCTGGCGCGGGTAGTGGTCGAGCCGGTCGCCGAGGCCGACGAGGTCGAGCGCGAAGGTCGCGCGCCTGCGGCGTTCGGCGGCGCTCATGCGCAGCAGCAGCAGCGGCAGCTCGACGTTCTGCAGCGCGGTCAGCACGGGCATGAGGTTGTAGAGCTGGAAGATGAAGCCGATGTGCGTCGAGCGCCACCTCGCCAGCGCCGCGCCCTGCAGGCGCGAGATGTCCGTGCCGGCCACGGTCACCTGGCCCGAGGTCGGCTGGTCGATGCCCCCGATCAGGTTGAGCAGCGTCGTCTTGCCGCTGCCCGAGGGGCCCATGAGCGCCACGAACTCGCCCTCCGGCACCGACATCGAGAGCCCGTCGAGCACCGGGATCTCCTGCGTATCGCGCCGGTACACCTTGCGCACGTCCTTCACGTCCACGAACGCCATGCCTCGCTCCTCGTCCCGCGCGGCGGGACGCGTCAGCGGCCCTCGACCGCGACCGCCCGGCCCTCGGCGAGCGCCGCGGGCGGATCCAGCACCACGCTCTCGCCCCCCGCGAGCCCGCGGCGGACCTCGACGCGCTCGCCCCGGCTCGCGCCCGCGTCCACGGCGACGCGGTGGGCGCGGCCGTCGCTCACG
>JBAIWU010000080.1:0-4475 GCA_037917155.1 Candidatus Eiseniibacteriota bacterium | reverse complement strand
CCGGCCTACGTGATCGGGCTCTCGGCGGGGTTCCTCCTCGTGGGTCCTTTCCTGTGCATGGGCCTCTATCACGCGAGCGACCGGCTGGAGCGCGGCGAACGCCCGCGGCTCCTCGACGCGGCGATGGCCTGGCGGCGCAAGCTCGACACGCTCGCGATCTTCGGCGTGGTGCTGCTCGTCCTAGAGATGCTCTGGGCGCGCGCCTCGCTCGTGGTGTTCGCGCTCTCGTTCTCGGGCACGATGCCCGACTTCGCGGGCTCGCTGCGCAAGCTCATCGACCCGAAGAACCTCGAATTCATCGTCGCCTGGACGGCCCTGGGCGGCGTGTTCGCGACGGTCATCTTCTCGGTGAGCGTGGTGAGCATCCCGATGATCCTCGACCGCCGCACCGACGCGATCACTGCGGGCTTGACGAGCATCCGCCTGGTCCTCGGCCAGCCCGGCGTGCTGCTGCCGTGGGCGGCGATGATCACGATCCTCGTGGTGCTGGCGATGCTGCCGGGCTTCGCGGGCCTGCTGGTCGTCGGCCCCATTCTCGGCCACGCGTCCTGGCACGCGTACCGCGCCGCCGTAGAGCCCGGCGGCGGGCGCTAGGTACTAGCCCTTGGTGTAGGTGAGCATCGGCTCGGGCCGGTAGCGCTCGAGTTCCTCCACGCTCATGTCGATGATGCGCACCATGTGCGCGATGCCGTGGAAGCCGAGCGTGGGCTCGGGCGGCGGCTGGGTCTCGAAGGAAAAGCGCGCGGCGACCTCGGTAGGCGCAAAGCGGATGCCGTGCTCGTGCTCGAGGATGCGGCGGTACGTCCTGCAGATCGCGGTGTCCTCGGGCACGAGCTCGGCGATGCGCGGGTCCTGCAGCGCGCGCAGCAGCTTCCTCGAGCGCAGCGAGAAGCCGCCGTTGCCCACGGCGCCGTCCGGCCAGGGCGCGCCGAGGTAGTCGTAGTCGAGGAACTCGGGCCGCCAGCGCCGGCCGTTCACGACGAAGCCGTCGTACTGCACGACCAGCGCGAAGTCGGTATCGATGCGCGCGCCGAGCTCCTTCACCATGAAGCGGCTGTAGTCGGCGATCGAGCCGATGTCCGGGATCTGCACGACCTCGATGCCGGGAAGCTCGAGCTTGCGGTTGGTGAAGAGCTGCACGCGCTCGAAGCGGCACTGTGCCATCGAGCGGCGCAGCGCCACCGCGGCGAGCTCGTGGTTGCGGCAGTCCACGCAGGCGAGCGTCGTGCGCGGCACCGGCACGCGCGGGCCCGCGAGATCGGGCGCCTCCGGCGCCGCCTCGACGCGCAGACGCAGGCGCAGCGCCTCGCGGAACGCGGCATGCGCCTCGTCGTAGCGCGCCTCGGCCTGCAGCGCCACGCCGTAGTGGAAATGCGCGCCCGGGTCCTCCGTCGCCGGCGGCTCGAGTCGCGCGGACGGCCGCGAAAGGAGCCGCGCGAGCGCCTGCCGGATGCTCGCCCAGGCGCCCATGCGGCGGGCTACCGCAGCCAGCCGCGCAGCCGGCGGCCGAGCGAGTCGAGCGCATCCAGCCGCGAGATGCGGCGCCGGTGCGCGGCCATCGCGCGCACCGCCGCCGGCTCCTCCTCCACGCGGTCCGGGAAGCGCGTCACCGGCGCGAGGCTGGGCTCGACTTCCCAGCCGCGCGCGGTCCCGCTGTTCACGCCCGAGCCGTCGAAGCCGATGTTGCGCACCAGCGACTTGCCCGGGTGCAGCGCGAGCCCGCCGCGCAGCCACAGGCTGCCGTACCAGCGGATCGCCCAGGAATCGATGGTCCCCGCGATCTGCCGGTCGAGCATCACCGAGAATTCCGCCGTGCCCTCGATGTCGAACTCGCGCAGCGCGTGGCGCGCGAGCACCGCGTCGCGGATCTTGCGGCCGTCGGGCTCGAAGTGGCGCCAGGCGCGCGCCCACGTCGCCCAGCCCCCGGAGCAGGTGGCCTCGCGGTAGAAGAACGACTCGGGGAGCTTCGCGCGCACCGGGTACATGAAGCTCGATACGTGCATCGCGCGCTCCTCGCCGCGATAGCGCTCGAGCGCGGCGTTGAGGTAGTCGAGCGTCACCGGCGAGAATTCGAGGTCGTCCTCGAACATGATCACCTCGCCGTGCTTCTCGACCACCTCGGTCACGCCCGCGATCACCGAGGCGGCGAGGCCGAGGTTGCGCTCGCGCTCCACGACGCGCGCCTGCGCGGGCGCGAGCTCGCGCACCACCGCGCGCGCGGCGCGCACGGCCTCCGCGTCCTGCGCTCCGCGCGCGCCGTCGCAGAACGCGTAGAACGGGCTCTGCGCCGCGAGCGGCATGCGCAGCAGGCTCTGGAGCGTGCGCCGCGCGTGCACCGGCCGGTTGTAGACGAACAGGGCGATCGGCGCGGCGCGCGGCATGAAGACACTAGAATAGCGGATATCCGATGAAGTTCTCCGTCATCACGCCCTGCCTGAACGCCGCGGCGCTCATCGGAGAAACCGCCGCGTCGGTGCTCGGCCAGTCGGCGCTGCGCGACGGCGTGGAGCTCGAGTACCTGGTCTGCGACGGCGGTTCCACCGACGGCACGATCGAGGCGCTGCGCCCGCTCGCCTGCCCCGCGCTGCGCGTGCTCTCGGCGCCCGACGGCGGACAGTACGACGCGCTCGCGCGCGGCCTGCGCCTCGCGACGGGCGACGTCGTCGCCTACCTCAACGCGGGCGACTACTACCACCCGCACGCCTTCCGCGCGGTGCGCGAGATCCTCTCGGCGCGACCCGACTGCCGCTGGCTCACCGGCTTCGCGGTCGACTACAGCCCCTCGGGCGCCGCGGTGCGCGTCGTGCTGCCCTACCGCTTCCGCCGCCGGCTGCTGCGCTGCGCGGCGTACGGGGGCATCCTGCCCTTCGTGCAGCAGGAGTCGACGTTCTGGCGCCGGGACCTGCTCGAGCGCGTGGACCTGCAGCGCCTCGCGGGCCTGCGCCTCGCGGGCGACTACTATCTCTGGCGCTGCTTCGCCGAGGCCGCGGAGCTGCACGTCGCAGCGGCGCAGCTGGGCGGCTTCCGCTTCCACGAGGGCCAGAAGTCGGAAAACCTCGCCGCCTATCGCGCGGAGATGCGCGCGCTCGCCGAGGCGCCCGGGCCGTCGGATTTCGCGCTCATGCTCGTGGACCGGCTGTTGTGGCTCGCGCCGCCGCTCGTGAAGAAGACGCTCAACCCGGACACGCTGCACCTGTACGACCAGCCGTCGGGGCGCTGGACCTGAGCGATGGCGGCTGAGGGCGCCCCCTCCGGCCTTTCCGTCGTCCACGCGGCGACGCACGAGCACACGGGCGCCGGCACGTCCGCCGTGCGCATCCACCGCGCGGTCGCGAAAGCGGGCGTGCGCTCGCAGATGCTGGTGCTCGAAGGCACCGGCACGGAGCCGGGCGTAGAGGTCGCGCTCACGCCGGGCCGCCGCCGGCCGCTCGAGCTGATGCTGCGCGCTGAGCGCATGCTGCTGCGCCTGCAGCGCAGCGCCGAGCCGGCCTACCGCTCGCTCGGGCTCGTGCGCGGCCCGGGGCTCGCGGCGCTGCGCCGGCGGCGCGACGACGTCGTGCACCTGCACTGGATCCCCGGGCTGCTCGGGATCGCCGACGTCGCCGCGATCGACGCGCCCCTGGTATGGACCTTCCACGACCAGTGGCCGATCTGCGGCGCGGAGCACTACACCGCGAGCGCGCGGCCGCGCGAAGGATACACGGCGAGAAACCGCCTGCCCGGCAGCGGCGGCGTCGACCTCGACCGTTGGACCTGGGAACGCAAGCGTGCGCTGTGGAAGGACCTCGCGCCGGTCGTCGTCTGCCCGAGCCGGTGGCTCGCCGGCGAGGCGCGCGCGAGCCGGCTGTTCGGGCATTGCGACGTCCACGTCGTCCCCTATCCGATCGACACGGCACGCTACCGTCCGCAGGATCGCGCCGCCGCGCGCGCGGCGCTCGGCCTGCCCGCCGGGCGCCGCCTGATGGCGTTCGGCGCGTGGGAGGCGCTCCGGGACCGGCGCAAGGGCTGGCATGTTCTCGAGCAGGCGCTGCGCCTCCTCGCCACGCGCAACCTCGTCGGCGCCGCGGACCTGGTAGTGTTCGGCGCCGAAGGCGGCGGCCGCGTGCACGGCTTCGAGACGCACTGGCCCGGGTTCATTCGCGACCCTGATCAGATGCGCGCCCTCCTCGCCGCCTGCGACCTGCTGGTGGTCCCGTCGCTGCAGGACAACCTGCCCAACACGATCCTCGAGGCGATGGCCTGCGGCACGCCCGTGGTCGGCGCGCAGACCGGCGGCATTCCCGACCTCGTGGTGCACGGCGAGACCGGGCTGCTCGCCGCCGCTGGCGACGCGGCGCAGCTCGCCGAGCGGCTGGCTGCGCTGCTCGCGGACGACGCGCTGCGCGAGCGCTTCGGCCGGGCCGCGCGCGAGCGCATTGAGCGGGACTGCAGCGAGGCCGCGGTCGGCGCGCGCTACGCCGCCCTCTACCGCGACG
>JBAIWU010000079.1:0-1851 GCA_037917155.1 Candidatus Eiseniibacteriota bacterium | reverse complement strand
GTTCTCGGTCACGAGCACCGGCGCGCCGAAGCGGGCGGCGGCGACGAGCGCGCGTCGGAAGCCGTCCGGCCACACCTCCCAGCCGAGGTCGTTCAGCGTCGCGCCCGGCGTCGCGACGTGCGGATCGGGGGAGAGCGAGCGCACGCGCCAGCGCGTGTAGTAATTGAGGCCGTAGAAGTCGAGCGCCCCCTTGAGCTCGGGCAGGGCGCGCCGCACGCGGCGCGCGCCCGGGATCTCCAGGTCGACGACCCCGTCCACCGTGGCGCGCTCGACCGCCTCCACGAACACGCGCCGCTCGAAATGCGCCTGCAGCCGATCGAGCGGGTGCCACGCGCGCAGCGCCTCGAGCTGCACGTAGTGCTTGGCGAAGCCGACGCGCGCGGCGGCGCCGTCGCCGTCGGCGTCGGCGCGGTCCTCGGCGTGCAGCGCGCGGTACGCGCGCCCGTGCGCCTCGAGCTGGTTCGCCATCACCTCGAGCGCGCGCGAGTTGTCGCGCACCGCCGGCGGCCAGATGCCCTCGGACCAGCCACGGAACGCGAACACCTCCGGCTCGTTCACCGTGCACCACCAGTCGACCTCGCCGCCGAACTCCCGCGCGCAGAAGCGGACGTACGACTCGAACCGGTCCACGGTGTGGCGCGCTTCCCAGCCGCCCGCGTCGGCGACCCAGAGCGGGTTCGTGAAATGGTGCAGCGTCACCACGGGCGTCAGGCCGCGGCGGCGCAGCGAGGCGAGCACCTCGTGGTAGTGCGCCACGGCCGCCGCGTCGATGCGGCCGGGCGCGGGCTCGATGCGGCTCCACTCGAGCGAGAGCCGGTGGGCGTTGTGCCCGTCCGACTGGGCGAGCGCGTAGTCCGCGTCGAAGCGCTGGAAGTGCCGGCAGGCGTCGCCGCTGCCGCGCCCGCCCCGGATCGCGCCCGGGACCTGCTCGAAGCGCCACCAGTCGTTCAGCCGGTTGTCGCCCTCGACCTGGTGCGCCGACGTCGCGGCTCCCCAGAGGAAGCCGGGTGGAAAGCGCTGCTCCCGATCCGCCATCGCGCGCACGCTAACGCGCCCGGTTCGCCCGCCGCCAGCCGAAACCGCGGCCACGGGAGAACGGCACGCGTGGAGGCGGCCAGCGCGCGGGTGGTAGCATCCCGTCCGGTCCGCCATCCAGCCCGGACCGCGCCGATCGGCCCGAGGACACGGGGGGTACCGTCCATGCCGGATGCACGTCGCGTCGCGAGCGGCGCCCGGGACGACCGGGCCATGGTCCTCGCGCTCGGCGTGCTGGTCGCCGCGTACGCGGCCTGGTACGCCGTGCTGGCGCTCGGCTTCCCGCTGGGCCGTATCGTCAACGGCGTCCTCGACGACTCCTTCTACTACCTCCAGGTCGCCCGCCACGTCGCGATGGGCCACGGCTCGACGTTCGACGGCGTCGAGCCGACGAACGGCTACCACCCCCTGTGGATGCTGCTGCTCGTGCCCGTGTGCGCGCTCACGCGCGGCGACGCGGCGTGGGGCGTGCGGCTGGCGCTCGTCCTCTCGGGGCTCCTCGGCGTCGCCACGCTGTGGCGGATCCGGAGCCTGCTGCTGCGCGCGGCCGGGCCCGCGTGCGCCGCGGCCGCGCTGCTGCTGTTCGCGTGGCCCCGCTTCTTCTGGCAGACGGCCGACCTGATGGAGAGCAGCCTGCTGCTGTTCCTGCAGGTCGTGCTGCTCGCGCGCTGGGCGGCGAGCCCGCCGGGGGAGGACCGGCCGCTCGCGACCGGCGTCTGGCTCGGTCTGGCGTGCCTCGCGCGCCTGGACAGCGTCTTCCTGCTGGCCGCGTGGGCGCTGGTGGCCGCGCGCGGCGCGGGCGCCGGCTCGCGCGCC
>JBAIWU010000078.1:0-1598 GCA_037917155.1 Candidatus Eiseniibacteriota bacterium | reverse complement strand
ATCACGATCTCGGCCGCGACCAGGCCGGGTCCGAGCCGCGTGGTCTGCTGCGGCCGGAAGCGCTCGCGGGCGAACCGCGCGCTCTCCTTGACGAGCAGGCGCGGAGCACCCGGCATCCCCCCCAGGCTCGCGGCGACGGCGCGGGCCGAGGCGAGATCGAAGAAGTCGACGAACAGCACGCTGCCGGAGCGGACCTCGGGCGACGGGGCGTGACCGGCGGGCGGGCGACCCGGCTCCGCGGCAAGGACTCCGCCGCCGGCGCCCGCCTCGTGATCCCCGCCGGGGGTCGCGAGCGTGCGGCCGCCCGCGCCCACAGCCTCGGGCCCCACGAGCCGGCGCCAGGGCATCCGGGTTCCGTCGGTGAGCTGTGAGCTGCCGCGCGCGGCGGCGCGCGCGTCCTCGTCGGCCCACACCCGCCGCACGTGATGCAGGTGCTCGCCCGACATCGCCTTGAGGTTGGCGGGCGCGCCGAAGCCCGCTCCCGCCTGCGACGCCACCCATCGCGCGGCCTCGAAGGCGCCGATCTCCGAGTCGAACTCGAGCAGGAACGCGGCGATCTCGGGGCGCCGCTCGATGCGCACGGTGAGGTGGGTGAGCAGGCCGAAGACCCCCTCGCTGCCGGCCAGCTCGGCGAGCGTGACCGGCTCGAGCGAGCGGGCCTGGAACCACGCGGCGCTCTCCTCGCGGCTCAGCGTGCGGCGATGGGCCCCCTCGCCCGGCACGTCGAGGCGGCCGTCGTCGTGGAAGCGGATGTGCTCGCCGCTCAGCAGCACCACGTCGGCCGAGCGCACCAGGTCGAGGGCGCGCCCCGAACGGAACGCGTTGAGCCCGATGCCGCCGGTCATGAACCAGCCGGCCAGCGTGCCGCCCAGGTTGGACGGGTAGGCGGGCAGCGCGAACCCGCGCTCGGCAAGCCTCTGGTGCAGCACGCGCAGCCGCGCCCCCGCCCCGACCACCGCCACGCCGTGCTCCGGCTCGATGAGCACGTCGTCGAGCCGCGACAAGTCGAGGGTGAGCCCGGCGTCGTTGGGCACCGCGCCGCCCATCGCGGTCGAGGCCGCCCCGCGCATCACCAGCGGCACGCCGTGCACGCGCGCCCAGCTCAGCGTGGCCGAGGCCTCGGCGAGCGAGACCGGCTGGAAGATCAGGTCGGGCACCGCGCTCGTGAGCCGCCGCGTGAACAGCGCGCCCATGTAGACGTTCTGGTCGCGGTCGCACTCCTCGCGCAGCAGCGCCTCGGTGACGATCCGGTCGGCGAGTGTGGCGGCCCGCGCGCCCGAGCGCGCGATCGGGCTGTCGTCGGACAGGCTTTCGAGCGCGGCGTGGAGCGAGGTCGCGAGCGCCCGCGTGCGCTCGGGCGCCGCGCGCCGGTCGAGGGGGCGGCCGTCGTCGAGGAAGGCGTTGAGGTCGGAGACCGCCGCGCGGATCGTGCTGGCCCGCTGCTCGGGGCTCAGTCGCACGAATTGCTCGAGCGGCTGCTGGACGCGAGTCTTGAAGAGCGAGTCGGTCATCCGTGCCGGGGGCGAGGGCTCGTTCCGCCGGACGGCCTCGCGGGGCCGCCGCTACGGAATTTCGCGGGCGCTCACGCACCCGCGAAC
>JBAIWU010000077.1:0-8542 GCA_037917155.1 Candidatus Eiseniibacteriota bacterium | reverse complement strand
CTACCAGCTCTTCCTGCTCAGCGCGCTCGTCCTGCTCGGGTCGCTGCTCGTCCAGAACGGCGGCTTCGGCGGCGCGTGGACCGCGTACCCGCCGCTGTCCGCGAACCGCGACTACAACCTCACGCCGCTCGGCTCGTCGCTGTGGCTGGTGGCCGTGGCGCTCGAGTTCGTGGCCTTCCTGCTGGGCGGCATCAACTTCATCGTCACCTCGATGAACTCGCGGGCGCCGGGCATGAAGGCGTTCGACGTGCCGATCGTCGTGTGGACGATCGTGATCGCCAGCGTGCTGTTCATGGCCTCGGTCGGTCCGCTCATCGCCGGCGCGGTGATGCTGCTGTTCGACCAGACGCTCGGGACGAGCTTCTTCAACCCGAACCGGGGCGGCGACCCGCTGCTGTGGCAGCACCTGTTCTGGTTCTTCGGCCATCCCGAGGTGTACGTCGTGCTGCTGCCCGCCATGGGCATCGTGGCCGAGGTCATGACGGTGTTCGCGCGCAAGAAGCTGTTCGCGTACAAGACCGTCATCTACACGATCATCGCCACGGGCGTGCTCAGCTTCTTCGTGTGGGCGCACCACCAGTTCGTGGCCGGCATCGACCCGCGCATGGCGAACATCTTCACCGTGACGACGGTGCTCATCTCGATCCCGATCGCCGAGATGTGCTTCGTCTACATCGCCACGCTGTACGGCGGCTCGATCCGCTTCACGACGCCGATGCTCTGGGCGCTGGCGTTCATGGCCGAATTCCTCGTCGGCGGCGTCACCGGCATCTATCTCGGCGCCAGCGGCACGGACGTGTTCTTCCACGACACCTACTTCGTGATCGCGCACTTCCACTACACGTTCTTCCCGATCGCGATCATCGCCGTGATGTCGGGCATCACGTACTGGTACCCCAAGATGTTCGGGCGCCACATGAACGAGTTCTGGGGCAAGGTGCACTTCTGGGGAACGATCCTGCCGTTCAACGGCATCTTCATCCCGCTGTTCGTGCTCGGCGCCGCCGGCGAGCACCGCCGCATCTTCGACTACCACAACTTCCCGCACCTCGCGACGCCCGGGCTGGCGGCGCTGCGCATGTTCGCCACGATCTCGCTGGTGGTCATGCTGGTCTTCCAGTTCGTCTTCATCCTCAACTTCGTCCTGAGCCTGTTCCGCGGGCGGAAGGCGGAGAAGAACCCGTGGAAGGCGAACACGCTCGAGTGGACGGCGGACTCGCCGCCGCCGCACGGCAACTGGCCCACGCTGCCGGAGTGCCACCGCGGGCCGTACGAATACAGCTATCCCGGCCGGGCGCTGGACTACTGGCCGCAGGACGAGAAGGCATGAGGGGGAACCGGTCATGAGGCCGATCGCCACGACACGCAGCGCCCTGGGGATGCCGACCGGCCGGCTGGCCGTCTGGTGGGTCATCGTCTCGGAAGTCGTCATCTTCGGCGGGCTGCTCGCCGCCTACGTCATGAACCGCGTCTCGCACGTCGAGTGGGGGGCGCAGGCGGTGCACACGAACACGTGGGCCGGCGCGTTCAACACGTTCGTGCTGCTCACCTCGAGCCTCTCCGCGGTGCTCGCGCACAAGGCGGCCTCGGAGGGCAACGGGCCCAAGGCGGCGCGGCTGCTGTACCTGACCTGCCTCGGCGGCACGACGTTCCTGATCGTCAAGGGGTTCGAGTGGACGCACGAGATCCGCGAGGGCTTCACGCTCCAGGCCGGCGGCTTCTGGTCCTACTACTACACCGCGGCCGGGCTGCACGCGTTCCACGTGTTCGCGGGCATGCTCGTCATGCTCTGGGTCGCCTCGAGCGCCCGCCGCAACCAGGACCTGCACCGGGTCGAGAACGTCGGGATCTACTGGCACTTCGTCGACATGGTCTGGATCTTCCTGTTCCCGCTGCTGTACATCGCCAAGTAGGCCGGAGGCACGCATGTCCGCACGCGCACAGGCCGAAGCACACGCCGAGCACCATCATCACCCGAACTACGTGCGCGTCTGGGCCATCCTCGTGGGCCTGCTCGTGGTCAGCGTGCTGGGCCCCATGCTGGGCATCCGCGCGGTGACGCTCATCGCCGCGTTCGGGATCGCGCTGGTCAAGGCGTACATGGTGGCCAGGAACTTCATGCACCTGAACGTCGAGAAGCCCATCATCCACTGGGTGCTCGGGCTCGCGCTGGTGATCATGGTCCTGCTCTACGCGGGCGTCTCGCCGGACGTGGGCCGCGACACGGGCGAGCGCTGGAAGAAGACCGCCGGCTGGCACCACCTCGGCGGCCCCGCGCACGAACTGGTCGAGAAGGGGAAGGACGCCGGTGAGGCCGGCCACTGATCCGACCGCCCTCGCGGACGCGCGCCCGGGACGCTTCGGCGACTCCCGCGCGCTCGGCATGGCGCTGTTCGTCTTCACCGAGATCATGCTCTTCACGGGGTTCATCTCGGCGTTCGTGATCGTGCGCAGCGCCGCGCCCGAGGGCGCGTGGCCGCCGCCGGGCCAGCCGCAGCTCCCCATGGCCCGCACCGCCCTGAACACGCTCGCGCTGCTGCTGAGCGGCGTCGCGCTGCACGTCGCGGGGCGGCGCTTTCGCGCCGGCGCCGCGCCGGCGGCCGCCGCGTGGATGGGCGCCGCGCTGGCGCTGGGGCTGGCGTTCGTCGGCCTGCAGGGCGCCGAGTGGGCCGGCCTGCTGCGCCAGGGCCTGACGCTGACGTCGAGCCAGCTCGGCTCGTTCTTCTACGTCATCGTGGGCGCGCACGCGCTGCACGCGGCGGGGGCGATCCTCGCGCTCGCGCTCGCGTGGCGCGCGCTGCTCGCGCGGCGCCTGACCGCCGGCCGGCTCGCGGCCGTCTCGATCTTCTGGTGGTTCGTCGTTCTCGTCTGGCCGGTCATCTGGTGGAAGGTCTACCGGTGAGCGCCCACTTCGCGTCCGCCCTCGCGCGCCGCGTAGCGCTCGCTGCCGGACTCCGCCTCGCGCTCGCTGCGGCGGTCGTGCTCACCGCGCCCGCGGCCGCGCACGCCTGCTCGGCCTGCTCGGTGCTGACGAACATCCGGAACCTCAAGGCGTTCCTCGACTCGACGCTGGTGCTGAGCCTGCTGCCGCTGGCGCTCATCGCCGGCGGCCTGTGGTGGCTCGCGCGCCGCGCGAGCGGACGGCTCGGCGCCGAGTTCCGCGAGAGCGACGAGGCGGCCGCGGCGCCGCCTTCGGGACCCGCGGAGCGTTGACCGCCGCGGCGGCCGCCACGCCCGGCGCCCGAAAAGGGTCGAGCCCCGGGGGTTCCCCCGGGGCTCTCCGTTTTGGTAGCGGGGGCTGGATTTGAACCAGCGACCTTCGGGTTATGAGCCCGACGAGCTACCAGACTGCTCCACCCCGCATCAACCGAATCCGTAACCTAGCCGCCGGCCGGGAGGCTGTCAAGCGGGCCGCCCTGCGCGCCGGGACCTCCGGACCGCGAAAAATTGCCGGCCGGGCGCGTTGCGCCCGCCGCGGCGGCTCATTATGCTGCGCGCTTCCGACCGGGTGATCCGCATGTCCTTTGCCCTCACGGGCTTTTCAGTCTGGAGGTTTTCGCCGATGCGACTCCGCCTCGCGGCAGGGTCGGCGGTTGCGTTGTCGCTGGTCGCGCTCCTGTGCGCGGGCCAGGCCCGTGCTGCCGCCGAAGTGCACCGCCTCAGCCTCGTGATCTCGGCCATTCCCACGCAGGTCAATGGCGGGGACATCAACGACGCCATCGACGCGTTCAACCGGACCGCGCTGACGCCCAACGGCCTCGACGAGATCCCGCACATCCAGTTCACGTGGGCGTACGACACGGAGCTGCGTTACTTCGTGCGGCCGAGCTTCGCCGTCGCGGCCGGCGTCACGCAGATCCGCGCCGTCCAGCGCAAGGAGTTCCTGCCGGCGATCGGCCAGTCGTGGGATCTCGACGTCGAGGCGATCACCGTGCCGATCCACGTGGGCGCAGCCTACTACCTGCAGCCGTACAACCAGGGCGACTTCCAGGCGCGCGCGTTCATCGGCGGCGGCCTGATGCAGTACACGTACTCGCGGGCGACGTTCGGCCAGGAGATGGTCGCGCCGAACCTGCCGCCTGGTGCGAACTTCAAGTACCGGCTCACGCAGGACTCGCCGGGCTGGTACTTCGAGACGGGCGGGCACATGTTCTTCGCGAGCAGCTGGTCCGTGCTGATCAGCGCGATCTACCGCAGCGGCCAGCTCCGGAACGTGCAGGCCGACGAGGTCCAGCTCGACGGCCAGAGCCAGCCCCTGCCCACCGGCACGTGGCTGAACTCGAAGGGCAAGCCGTTCACGCTCGACATGAGCGGCGTGGGCGTGCGGTTCGCGGCGGCGTACGGCTTCTGACGCCCGCAGGCGTCGGCATCGCGTGACGACGGGCGGTCCCGTGGGGGCCGCCCGCCGTCGCGTCGTAAGCCACGGCAGGGATCAGGGCGCGCCGGGGCCCGAGCGCGCCGAGTCCGGGTTGCCGCTGCCGAGCCGGTAGAGGATCTCGTTCGGCCGCGTCATGCCCTGCCGGCGCAGCGCCTCCTCGGCGTGCTCGCGGCGCTCCGCGGGATCGCGCAGCCGCGCGTCGAGCGCCGCGGTCTCGCGCTGCACGCGCTGCAGGTCGGCGCGCGCCGCGGAGAGGTCGTGGCGCAGCCGCGCGATCCGCCACAGGCTGTGGTCGGAGAGCAGGCCCACCCACAGCAGCCACGCCACGGGCAGCAGCCACAGCCAGCGCGCGCGCGGCGAGCCGCCGCCCGGCGCGTAGGGCGAGCGCAGCGGACGGCCCAGTACGCGACCCGTGATGTCCCTGGGGCTCACCTGCACCTCCGTGTGTCGCGCGGCCCCGCGCGTGGCGGGACCGCCCGTGCCGTCGGCGGGGCCGTCGTGGCCCCGCGATGATGCCTCAGCCGAGGTTCCGGAACGCGCCGCGACCCGCGTAGGCCGCGCTCGCCCCGAGCTGGTCCTCGATCCTCAGGAGCTGATTGTACTTCGCCACGCGGTCCGTGCGGCAGAGGGAACCGGTCTTGATCTGGCCGGCGTTCGTCGCCACCGCCAGGTCCGCGATCGTGACGTCCTCGGTCTCGCCGGAGCGGTGGGAGATCACGGCGGTGTAGCCGGCGCGCTGCGCCATCTGGATCGCCGCCATCGTCTCGCTCAGCGTGCCGATCTGGTTCACCTTGATCAGGATCGAGTTCGCGGTCTTCTCGCGGATGCCGCGGGCGAGCCGCTCGACGTTGGTGACGAACAGGTCGTCGCCGACGAGCTGGATGCGCGAGCCCAGCGTCTGCGTCATGAGCAGCCACGTGGCCCAGTCGTCCTCGGCCAGGCCGTCCTCGATGCTCACGATCGGGTAGCGGCTGCACAGGCCGGCGTAGTACTCGACCATCGCGGGACCGTCGAGCCGCTTGCCGCCCTCGCCCGCGAGCACGTACGCGCCGTCCTTGTAGAACTCGCTCGAGGCCGGGTCCAGCGCCAGCGCCACCTGCTCGCCGGGCTTGAAGCCGGCCTTCTCGATCGCCTCGACAAGCACCTTGAGCGCCGCCTCGTTCGAGTCGAGGTTGGGCGCGAAGCCGCCCTCGTCGCCGACCGACGTCGACAGGCCGCGCTTCTTCAGCACGCCCGACAGGGTGTGGAACACCTCCGCGCCCCAGCGCAGGCCCTCGCGGAACGACGGCGCGCCCAGCGGCACGATCATGAACTCCTGCAGGTCGACGTTGTTGTCCGCGTGCTTGCCGCCGTTGAGCACGTTCATCATGGGCACGGGCAGCACGTGCGCGTGGGCGCCGCCGAGGTGGCGGTAGAGCGGCACGTCGAGCGTGAGCGCCGCGGCGTGCGCGGCCGCCATGGACACGCCGAGCAGGGCGTTGGCGCCCAGCTTGCCCTTGTTCGGGGTGCCGTCGAGCTCGACGAGCCGCGCGTCGAGACCGGCCTGGTCGAACGCGTCGAACCCGGCGATCTCGGGGGCGATGACCTCGTTGACGTTGTGGACGGCCTTCTGGACGCCCTTGCCCTTGTAGCGGGCGGCATCGCCGTCGCGCAGCTCGACGGCCTCGTGCTCGCCGGTGGACGCGCCGGAGGGCACCGCGGCGCGCCCGAGGGCGCCGCTCTCGAGGAGGCACTCGACTTCGATGGTGGGATTTCCCCGCGAATCGAGGATCTCCCGCGCGTGCAAAGCGGTGATGGTCATCATGCGGCGGAACCTACGGGCGGCCTCCGGGGCCGTCAAGGATCGCCCGCTCCCCCAAGGAGATGCCTGCGCCCGCGGGTGTTGGCGTTCTTGACCCACCCCTGACCCGAACCTATCGTGCCGCGCCATGAAACCCAGCCCTCCACAGGCCCGTAAGCCCTTCCGGTTGCACGGGTGACGTGACCGAGGACGCGGACCTCATCCGCCGGGCTCTGACCGGCGACCAGCGCGCCTGTCGGGATCTCGTGCGCCGCTACCAGCGGCAGGTCTACTCGGTCCTGCTGCGGGTGGTGCGACGGGCCGAAGATGCGGAGGACCTGACCCAGGAAACATTCGTCCGGATGTTCCGGGCGCTGGATCGCTACGATCCGGAGCGACCGTTCACGGCGTGGCTGTTCACGATCGCGACGCGCCTCGGGATCGACCACCTCCGGCGCCGCAGGATCCAGACGTTCTCGCTGTCGGTGGCCGAGCCGGGATCGACGGAGGAACACACGATCGACGTGGAGGACCCGGGGCTGCGGCCCGACGAGGTCACGTCCCACGCCGAGGAGGAACGCAGGGCGCAGGACCTGATCGACTCGCTGCCGGAGCACTACCGGATCGTGGTGCTGTTGCGTCACCAGCAGGACCTGTCGTACGAGGAGATCGCCGAGGCGCTGAACCTGCCGCTGGGAACCGTGAAGGCGCGCATCCACCGCGCGCGGGCGTTGCTCAAGGACCGAATCGAAGGCTCATCGAAATGACCCGTTGCCCCGAATCCATCCACGCGCAGGACTACCTCGACGGCGAGCTCGTGCCCGCGGCGCGGGCCGAGTTCGAGGCGCACCTCGCCACCTGTGAGTCGTGCGCGCTCGAGCTGGCGGCGTACCGCCGCGTGTTCGAGCGCCTGGCCACGCTCGAGACCTGGGAGCCCTCGGCCGACCTCGCGGACCGCGTGCTGGCCGAGGTGATGCCGCGGCATCCCGCGCGCTGGGTGCGCCCGCTGGCGTGGGGCGTGGGGCTCTCCGCGGCGGCGAGCCTCGCGACGATCCTCGCGGCCGTGTTCGTGCCCGGGCCGCGCACGTGGATCAACGGCCTCGTCGCCGAGGCGGCGCACTCCGTCGTCGGCTCGTTCGTGTTCGTGCTCAAGTCGCTCAACGGCGGCGCGCTGCGCGCGTTCGACAGCCTCGGCGCGTCCGGCGCGGTGGCCGCGCGCGTCGGCTCGGTGCTGCGCGCGCTGCTCGCCTCCGCGTCCCAGCCCGGCGTCGCGTTCACGCTCTGGGCCGCGCTGCTGGCGGGCGTGGCGCTGCTGTGGTGGATGCGGCCCCGCGAGGACCGCCCGGTCCGGGAGGATCATCATGTCGGCATGCTGGGCTTCTAGGACGCGCGCGTCCGCGCTCACGCTGCTGCTCGGCACGGCCCTCGCCGTGGCGCCGGCGCACGCGCGCGTCGTCGTGAACGGCACCGTGCTCGACGACTCGGGCGGCACGCGGCACTCGCGGATCCACGTCTCGGGGGGCGGGGTGATCGTCGGCACCGGCGCCGACGTCGTCATCGGCTCGGACTCGCTGGGTCACGGCGCGATCGTCGTGGACGACGACACGAACGGCATGGTGCGGTTCCTGGCCGACGCGCACGTGAAGCGCGGCGAGCACCTCGACGGCGACGTGGTCGCGGTCTTCGGCAATGTGAAGGTCGAGGGGCAGGTCAGCGGCTCGGCGGTGGCCGTGTTCGGCCACGTGGAGGTCGCGCCCGGCGCCTCCGTTCGCGGCGACGTCGTGTCCGTGGGCGGCAGCCTGCGCAACGCGGGTCAGGTCGAGGGCGCCGACGTCGCCGTGCTCGGCTCGGTCCGGCTCGAGCCGGGCGCCACGGTGGGCGGCGACGCGGTCGCGATCGGCGGCCACGTCGACGACAGCGACCAGGCGCGCATCGGCGGCGAGAGCGTCTCGATCGGGCTCCTGCCGCTCACGTTCGGCCTGCCGGCGCTCCCGGTCGTACTGGCCACGATCGCGCTCGGCTGGCTGATCACGGTCTTCTTCGGCTGGCTCTTCGCGCTGCTGTTCCCCGTGCGGCTCGCCCGCATCGGCGCCACCGCGTCGCGGCGCACGTTCCTCTCGATCGTGATCGCCGCGCTGTCGCTGCTCGCGTGGCCGACCGTGTCCATCCTCATCATGGCCACGATCATCGGCCTGCCGGTCGGGCTCATCCTCTGGGTCGTCTACCCGGTGATCGTCTACGCGGGCCAGCTCGCGGGCTCGTACGTGCTCGGCAGCAAGCTGCTGCGCCGCCGGCTCGGCGAGGGCAACGCGGTGGCCGCGATCGCGGCGGGGGCCGCGCTCATCGCGCTGCTGTTCGCGGCCGCGGCGGTCGCGTTCTCGTTC
>JBAIWU010000076.1:0-1891 GCA_037917155.1 Candidatus Eiseniibacteriota bacterium | reverse complement strand
CCGGAATGCCGCGGGAGGCCATTCCTGCCGTCAATCCTGAACGGCCCTCCTGCGCGCTCCTACCCTACCCGTGACCTTCGCCGATCCCCGGTGGCAGAGTATACCTCCCTCGTCCTCCGCGCGGCGGCGACCGTCGGACGTCACTCCCCCTGGCCCACAAGCGAGAACCCCCCGCATCTCATCGGGCTGCAGGGGGTCTCGGCGTGGCTCCTCGGGTAGGATTCGAACCTACAACCCTCCGGTTAACAGCCGGATGCTCTACCATTGAGCTACCGAGGAACGCCGGTCGCCGCGGCGGGCCGCCGCAGGCCGGACCAAATGCGGGCGAGGAGACTAACGGCCCGGCCCGGGGCGGTCAAATTCGCCGCCGTCGCGCGCCCGGCGCACCCTCGCGCCCAGTGATCGGCGCGCGCGGGCGCGCGCTTGAGCGCTCCCGCCGGCCCGTCGCCGGGCGCGCGGTCCCTGCCCTCAGGTGGCGCCGAGCCGCGCCGCCAGCGCGCGCTCGGCGTCGCGGTGCGCGTAGCCGGGATGCGACGCGGGATCCGCCTCGGCGCGGTGCGCGCGCACGACCTCGGGCAGCCAGCGCGACGTGGGCGAGCCCTCGAAGCCGAAGTCGCGCCGGGCGAGCGCGGGATCGGGGCGCGAGCACCACGGACCCGAGTAGGGCGAGACCCAGCGGTCGAGCCCCGCAGCGGCGAGCTCGTCCCACGAGCACGGCACGATGCGCGCGGCCACGCCCAGCTCCGCCGCGGCGGCGCGCACGAGCTCGACGAGCCGCGGCTCGTCGGGCGGGGCGCGGTGGTACGCCGGCGCCGGCGCGTCCGCGCCCTCGACGAGCGCGACCACCGCGCGGGCCACGTCCTCGGCCCACACGAAGCGGACCGGGTGCTCGCCGCCCTCGGGCAGCAGCAGTGGCCCGCCATCGAGCAGGCGCTGCAGGTAGGCCCACAACCGCCGCGACGGATCGCCCGCGCCCTGCACGACCGGCAGCCGCAGCGCGATCGCGCGCACGCCGCGGCGCCCCTCGAGCTCGCGCGCGGCGCCCTCGGCATCGCGCTTACCCATGCCGTAGACCCAGTTCGCGTGGTCGCTCGTGCCCGGCGCGGGCTCGGGCATCGCGGGCAGCGCGGCGTCCGGCTCGCGGAACGGCGGCCGTCGCTCGGCGGCGACGAGGTAGACCTGGCCGCTCGAGACGAACAGGTAGCGGCTCACTTCGAGCCCGGGCGCGGCGAAGAGCCCGGCGACGTCGGCGCCGTCGTACGCGAGCAGGTCGAGCACCGCGTCGAAGCGCCGGCCCGCGAGCGCGGCGGCGAGCGCCGCGGGATCGCGGCGGTCGGCCACCACCGCGGTCGCGCCGGCGGGCACGGGCCGCGTGCCGCGCGCGAGCACGCTGACGTCGTGGCCGCGCGCGAGCAGCGCCCGCGTGGCGGGCCCGCCGATCAGGCCGGATCCGCCGGCGACGAGGACGCGGCGCGTCACCGGGCTGCCGCCGCGGAACGCGGGCTCGGAAGCATGCCGCGCACCCTATCACGGGCGCGCGGGCCCCGCCCGCGGCGCCTCAGGCGGCCCGATCGCGGGGCGGCGAGAGGATCTCGGTCGGCAGGCCGAAGCGGCCCGATTGCAGGCACGCCGGGCAGGTGTCCAGCGCCTGCGTGATCACGCCGCCCTCGCGCAGCCACTCCGCGGGGTCGTACCACTGGCCCTGCTCGTCGCGGACACGGCGGCAGCGCGGGCACAGGCCGGCCGCCTTCGGCCCCAGCGCGCCGGTCACGATGTGGCGCATCTCGCTGGCCGAGCGGTGCAGGTCCTGCGAGAGCGACACGATGCGCAGCCCGGCGCGGACGCGGGCCATCAGCTCGCCCTGGTCGCACGGCTTGACGAGGTAGTCGTC
>JBAIWU010000075.1:0-6122 GCA_037917155.1 Candidatus Eiseniibacteriota bacterium | reverse complement strand
GACGCGGGGCCGCGTTGCCCGGGCGGACCCACGCTCCGCGGCGTCGGATGGACGTCGCGAACCGCCTCCTCCGGACCCCTCGGGGCCGGCCCGCCCTCGCGCGCGACCGCGCGCCGAACGTCCCCCGGCCGTCCACACCCACGCGTCGCGCTCCTTCCCGTCTCACGCGGAAAGGAGGCGATCGTCCATGCGGCTCGATCGAGACCCGATGGGTGGACGCGCGTCGCTCGTCCTCGTCGTGGCGCTGGCGGCGCTGGCGCTCGCGGCGGCGGCCGACGTCGCCCGGCCCGCGAAGACGCCTCGCGGACGCGCGGTGATCACGTACGTGCCGGCCGACACGCTGCCGGCCAACCCGGATGTCCGGGAAACGCCGAGGAACCTTCAGGGTGCGTTCAACAACGAGATCAACGCCAAGGAGCGCTACCTGGCCTACATGAAGGAGGCGGAGACCGAGGGCTACCCGGCCGCTGCGCGCGTCTTCCACGCGTGCGCCGAGGCCGAGTCGGTGCACGCACACCGCTTCGTCGAGGCCATCGCGGTGACGGGCGGCCAGGCCCGCGCCGTGCTCGACAAGGTCCTGCCCCACTCGACCGCGGAGAACCTGCACCGGTCGATCGACACGGAGCGCTGGGAGGCGGAGACGTATTACCCGGCGCTGCTCCAGCGCGCGCGCGTCGAGCACTGGCCGATGGCGGCGCGCAGCCTCGCCGGCGCGCTCGCGACCGAGCGCCAGCACGTGCTGCTGCTCGAGACGACGCTCGCGAGCCTCGAGTCGCACCCCGCGCCGGTCGCGTACTTCGTGTGCTCGGGCTGCGGCCGGACCGTGGAGCACCGCGACCCGGGCAAGTGCCCGCAGTGCTTCGCGCCGTCACGGCGCTACATCCAGGTCAACTGACCGGACGGTCGTCCGGGACGAAGGAGGGTCGGTCATGATCTCGAGCTGGTTCCCCGCCCTGCCGCCGTGGGACGGCATCCACCCGCTGGTGGTGCAGTTCCCGGTCGCGCTGCTGCTGGTGGCGCCGCTGCTCGCGCTCGTCGGCCTGCTGCTCAAGCCGTACTGGCGGGTGCTCGCGCTGGGCTCGCTGGGGCTCATGGTGCTCGGCACGCTCACGCTCTGGCTCGCCGCCGGCTCGGGCCACGCCGCCGGGCAGCTGGTCGATCGCACGCCGGAGCTGGCGCGCGCGATCGCGCGTCACGAGGCGCTCGGCACGGCGGCGCGCGGCCTGTTCACGGTGCTGACGCTGGCCTACGCCGCGCTGCTGCTGCTGCCCGGGTGGTTCCGGGGCGCGGAGCGGACGCCGGTGCGCGCGGCGGTCCACGTCGTGTTCCTCGCGCTGTACGTGACCTGCACAGGCGTGCTCGCGCACACGGCCGACTCGGGCGGCCACCTCGTGCACGCCTACGGCCTGCGGGCGATGGTCGAGCGGCCCGACACGCTCTCGACGACGCCGGTCGCGGACCTTCCCGTCACGCCCGCACCCGCCCCGGCGAAGGGGCGCCTGCGCTGACCGGAACCCGACTCAGCGGGCGGACCCGCCGAGCGCCACCTCGAGCGCCTCGGCGAGCCCGCCCGCGTCGACGTCGCCGACCACCGCGTCCGCCGCGGCCTTGACCGCGGGCGCGGCGTTGCCCATGGCGATCGCCATCCCGGCCGCCCGCATGGTCTCGAGGTCGTTCACGGCGTCGCCGATCATCGCCACATCGCCGGTCCCGAGGCCCTGGCGCGCCGCGAGCCACCGCATGGCGCTCACCTTGGACGTGCCCGCGCGCGTCAGGTTCGTGAATACGGTCCCCGGCGACCAGGGCGCGGTCGCGGGGTTCGGCTCCACGTCCCCCAGCGCGAGCGTGAGCTCGCGCAGCCGGGGCCAGCGCGCGTCCTCGACCACCCACTGCGCCCGCACCACGGGCTCGGGCAGCGCGTCGAGGTCGACGATCTCGGGTTCCAGCTCGAGGTGCCGCGCGTGCACGCGCGTCAGCTCGCTCTCGCGCTCGAGGAAGAACCGGCGCTCGCTGTAAGCCTCGAGCGCCTCGCCCTCGCGGCGTGCAATCGCCACGAGCGCGCGGAACGAGGCTGGCGGCAGCAGGCTCGCGTACTCGGCGGGGCGGCCCGGGCGCGACACGACGGCACCGTTCTGGAAGATGTGGAACCCGTCCGGCGCGACCCGCCGCGCGTACTCGAGCGCGCGGCCGCTCCCGACCCGGCCCGTGCAGAGCCCGACGTGCAGGCCGCGGGCGCGGGCGCGCTCGATCGCGGCCCACGTGCTCGCGTGCACGCCCTGGCGGCCGACCAGCGTGCCGTCGACGTCCACCAGCACGAGACGGATCACGCCGCGGTCAGTCCCCCCGCGGCCACAGGGACGCGACGCGCCAGCGGATCTCGTCGCGCACCTCGCGGAACGCGGCGAGCTGGCGCGCCTCGGGCTCCGACGAGGGATCGGGCAGGTGCCAGTGCACGCGTCGCACGTCCCCCGGCACGTCGGGGCAGACCTGCGCGCCCTCGTTGCACAGCGTCACGACCGTGTCGGCCTCCCGCCACGCGATGGACTCGAGCGCCTTCGACGTGTGCCGGCTCAGGTCGATGCCCACCTCGGCCATCACCTCGACCGCGCGCGGATGCACGCCGCGGGGCTCGGAGCCCGCGCTCATCACGGTCACCCCGGGCGGGGCCACGGCGCGCGCGAAGCCCTCGGCCATCTGGCTGCGTGAGGAGTTGTGGAAGCACAGGAACAGGACCTTGCCCGGCGGCCGGGAGATGAACGCGGCGGGACGCAGTGGCTCGTTCATGTTGGATTCCTCATCGGCTCCGGAGGACGACGCTCTTGTAGATGCGGGCGGCGGCGGCGCCGCCGAGCAGCGGCGCCAGCCAGTACAGCCACTGCTCGCCCCAGTTGCCGGAGACGAGCGCCGCCCCGAACGCGCGCGCGGGATTCTGGGCGGCGCCCGTGAGCGGCCCGCCCACGAGGATGCCCGCCGTCAGCGTGAGGCCGATGCCGAAGCCGCCGATGCGCGGTGCGCGCTCGTCGACGGCCGTCCCCCAGACCGACGTGACCAGCAGGAACGTGAGCACGAACTCGAGGATGAACGCCTGCGAGAGGCCCACGCCGGGCGCGATCGCGCAGGCGCCGTAGTGCACGGCGTCGCCCGCCTCGCCGGGCACGGACGCGCGCAGCAGCACGCTCGCGACGGCCGCCCCGAGGAGCTGCGAGACCCAGTACGTGATCGCCGACGTCCACGACTGGCGGCCGGTGGTCACGAAGCCGAACGTCACCGCCGGGTTGAAGTGGCCGCCCGAGACCGCGCCGAGCGTGCTGATCATCACCGCGAGCGCGAGCCCGTGCGCCGCGGCGACCGTGAGGAGGTCGCTCCGGCCCAGCAGGTGCTGCGCGACGATCGCGCCCTGCCCGACGAAGCACAGCGCGAACGTGCCGAGGAACTCGGCCCAGTAGGACTTGGGGCCCTGGTCCATGAGGGGGGTCTCCGGAGGGATGCCGGGATTCGGCGCGACCGGGGCACGCTAGCCGCCCGCGCCGCGAGCGTCAACGCCGCGTGCGGTCGCGGGAGCGGACCGGGCTCAGGCGAGCGCCTGCTGGCGGCGCAGCAGCTCCTCCATGAGCTTCGCGTTGCGCGCCGCCTGGCCGGCGTGGCAGTTGTTGAAGAACAGGTAGGTCTGCTTCGCGCGCCGGGCCAGCTCGGTGACGCGGTCCACCCACTCGTGCAGCTCGCGCTCTGAGTAGTCGTAGTCGTAGCGGTCGCCGCCACCGCGCCCCCACCAGGTGGCCGCGTTGCGCCCGTGCATCCGCACGTAGCCCGTGTCCGTGGTCAGGTGGGTCACGGGCGGCAGCAGTCCCGGCAGCGCCGGCTCGTCGACCGCGCAGTAGCCGAGCGCGCGCTCGCGCAGCCACTCGGGCAGCTGCGGGTGCATCCAGGACGCGTGCCGGAACTCCACCCACAGCGGCTCGCCCGCGAGCCCCTCGCGCAGCCGCTCGAGGTGGCGCTTGTTCTCGTCGGTGCGGCGGAAGGCCCACGGGAACTGGGCGAGCAGCCCGTGGTACTTGCCCGCCGCCTTGAGCGGCTCGAGCACCGCCAGGAACGAGGCGAGGAGCGCCGGGTCCGTGGACGATTCGTGCGTCATGGACTGGTGGAGCTTGACGATGAAGCGAAAGCCCTCCGGGGTCTTGCGCTCCATCTGCCCGAGCACGCGCGGGTGCGGGATGCGGTAGTAGGTCGAGTTGACCTCGACGCAGCCGAAGTGGCGCGCGTAGTACGCGAGGAAGTCCCCGCTGCGCGTGCCCGGCGGGTAGAACGGGCCCACCCAGTCGGCGAACGAATAGCCGGACGTGCCGACGTGGATCACGGGCGCCGCGCTCACGACGGCGTCCTCCCCGCGCGGCGCGCGGCGCGGCGGACCTGCGCGCTCGCCGCCTCGCGCGAGAGCGAACCCGGGTCCTTGCGCTGCATGGCGCCGAACGGCACGTGCCCGACGTCACGCCGGTGGGTGAGCGAGCCCGCCGGCACGACCGAGGCCTCGCCCAGCTTGTCGCGCACGCGGTCGAGCGCGTCCCGCAGCGCCCGGCCGCGCTCGTCGCGCGCGAACAGCTCGAGCTGGCCGGCCTCGCCCCGCGCCTCGAGCGCGCTCGCGCTCACCCCCAGCAGGCGCAGCGGCTCGCCCTTCCAGTTCGCGCGCCAGAGCGAGCGGACCACCTCGAAGATCGCGGCGTGGTCGTCGACGGCCACGGCGAGCGAGCGCTGGCGGGTGATCGTGTGGAAGCGGTGGTCGCGCAGCTTGACCGTGATCGTGCGCGCGAGGAAGCCCTCGCCGCGCAGCCGGCGCGCGACCTGGTCCGCGAGCCGCAGCAGGGTGCCCTCGAGGAAGTCGGCCTCGCGGCAGTCCTCGGGCAGCGTCACCTCGTGGCCCATCGACTTGGGATCGACGCCCTCGTGGTAGGGCACGACCGGCGTGGCGTCGCGTCCCCACGCGGCCTCGCGCAGGTGGGGCCCGATCACGCCGAACGCCTGCTCGAGCACCTCGGGGCGGGCCCGCCCGAGGTCGCCCACGGTGCGAATGCCGAGCCGGTCCAGGTGCCCGGCCATCTTCGGGCCGACGCCCCAGAGCTCCTGCACGTCGCGGGGCCAGAAGAGCCGGCGGAAGCCCTCCTCGTCGAGGCAGGTGAGCCCGCGCGGCTTCTGGACGCCCGAGGCCATCTTCGCGATCAGCTTGTTCGGCCCGATGCCGATGGACGCGCCGAGCCCGTGCTCCCGCGCGATGCGCTCCTGCAGCTCGCGCGCGATCGCCATCGCCGCGTCCGGCCCCGCGCCGCGCTCGCCCATGTGCCCGAGGTCGAGGAACGCCTCGTCGACGCTGAAGGGCTCGACGTCGGGCGTCACCTCGAGGAACATCTCGAGCAGTTCGAGCGACTTCTCGACGTACTTGCGCGGGTTGCCCTCGACGTACTCCGCCTGCGGACAGAGGCGCTTCGCCTCGGCGAGCGGCATGCCCGCGTGCACGCCGAACGGGCGCGCCTCGTACGACGCGGCGGTGACCACGCCGCGGCGGTCGGGATCGCCGCAGACGATCACGGGCCGCCCGCGCAGGTGCGGGTGGTGCGCCTGCTCGACCGACGCGAAGAACGCGTCCATGTCCACGAGCAGGATCATCGCGCGCTCCCGCGCACCGCCCGGCGGGCGCTCATGCGGCGTCCGTCCAGGCGCGGCTGAGGGTCCAGCGGGGTCCGCGCGCGTCGTAGCACAGCTCGTAGCTCTCGTCCCGGGGGCCCTGCACGGCGAAGAACCGCAGCACGGCCTGGCCGTCCCGCCGGTTCCACTGCCCTGTCACCTTGCGCACCCGCACCACGCGTCCCTGCCACCGGAAGCGGATGGGCCGCATCCCGCCGTCGACGAACGCCGTGAGCACGTCGACCGGGTCGTTGAGCGATTCGAACATGTCGGATCCTGGCACCGGCGACAGGCTACTGCACGCAGGGGCAGGACTCAACCCGGCGGACGCGGCGCTCCGGGTCGCGGCGGGCCGGCCCCGCCGCAACGCCTTGCCGGGCCGGACGGACGGCGGCGGGACCGCGGCGCCGCGGCCCCGCCGCCGCGACACGCCGCGCCCCCGACCTGCT
>JBAIWU010000074.1:0-4891 GCA_037917155.1 Candidatus Eiseniibacteriota bacterium | reverse complement strand
ACGTCGCCCGGCGCGCGCGCGACCTGCACGGCGCCAACGGCATCACGTCCGAGTACCCGATCATGCGCCACATGTGCAACCTCGAGTCGGTCAAGACCTACGAGGGCACGCACAACATCCACACGCTCGTGCTCGGCGAGACGATCACGGGGATCTCCGCCTACCGCTAGGGCCGGATCGGACGGATCGCGGGGGCCCCGGTCGCCCGGCCGGGGCCCCCGCCGCCTCCGGGGCGGCCGGGACGGGCCTCCGGGACGGGGGTTCAGCCGCGGGCCGGGCGGGCCGACAACCCCGCCGACGGCCGCGCCCTCCTCCATCCAGGGACCCATCCGCCCATGCCCCGTACATGGACGTTCGTGACGCTCGCCCTGCTGCTCGCCGCGCCCGCCGCGCGTGCGGCGCGCCTGCACGGCACGGTGCACGTGCCGGGCGGCATGCGCCAGGACCCCGCGTTCCATCCCTACGCGGGGCAGGCGTCGTCCATGGCCGGTCACACGATGGCCGAGCGCGGCGCGCCCGGCGACGCGGTGCTCTACCTCGAGGCCGTGCCCGCCGCCGTCGACTCGGCGCTGCCGGCGCCCGCGGCGCACCCGAAGCTCGCGCAGAAGGACCAGGCGTTCGTGCCCCGCGTCGTGGTCGTGCCCGTGGGCGGGACGGTCGACTTCCCGAACATGGATCCCATCTACCACAACGTCTTCAGCGTCTCGCCCGTCAAGCGCTTCGACCTCGGCAAGTACCCTCGCGGCCAGTCGCGCAGCGTGCGCTTCACGAAGCCCGGGCTCGTGAACGTCTACTGCGACATCCACTCCGACATGGCGGCGTTCATCCTCGTCGTGCCGAACCGGGCGTACGCGCGCCCGCGCGCCGACGGCACGTGGCAGATGCCCGACCTGCCGCCGGGGCACTACGTGCTCCGCTGGTGGCACCCCGACTTCACGGGCGGGCGGCGCGAGATCGACCTCGGCGACGCCGACACCGGCATCGACGTGGAGTTCTGACCGTGCGCCTCGACCTGCGCCTGAAGATCCTGCTGCTCACGGCCCTGCCGCTGGCCGCGCTCACCGCGGCCTCGCTGTGGCTCGTGGACCGCGACGTGTCCGCGCGCACCGGCACGGCGCTGCGCGGCGACCTCGCACGCGCCGCCGACCTGCTCGGGAGCATGCTCGCCGAGCGCACCTCCCGGCTCGAGGCGACGGGGGCCGTCATCGTGCGGGACCCGAAGTTCTTCTCGATCCTGTCGCTGCCGCACGCGCCCGGCGACGCGCAGTACGCGGCCACGGTCGCGGGTGTCGCGAGCGACTTCGGATCGCTCGCGCACGCGGACGTGTTCGAGGTGGTCGACGCGCACGGCGACGTCGTCGCCTCGGTGGGGCGCCTCGCGCTCGACGGCCGCGCCCGCGCGCTGCTCGGGGGCGAGGGGCTCGCCGGGCGCACGGCGCGACGCGCCGTCGCCGTGGCCGGCACGCACGTGCTGCTCGTCTCGACGCCCGTCGTCGCGGACCGCCGCGTCGTCGGCGCGCTCGTGCTGGGCATCGAAGCCGGCAGCGCGCTCGCCGCGGACCTGCGCGACCTGACGCAGAGCGACGTGACGTTCCTGAGCGACGGACGGGTCACCCGCACAACGCTCGAGGCCGCGGAGGACCGCGAGGTCGCGGTGCAGGCCGCGGCGAATCCCGGCCCGCCCCGCACGGCACAGGCGGGCGGCACGCACTGGATCGCGCTCGCGCGCCCGCTCCCCTACGCCGACGAGGGCCACGGCGAGAGCTTCGTCGTCCAGCGCTCGCTCGACGTCGAGACCGCCGTGCTGCGCGAGGTGCGCGGCCACCTCGTCACGCTGGGCGTGCTGATCCTGCTCGCGATCACCGTGGCGGCGGGCGTCATCGCGACCGGGCTCGCGCACCCCATCCGGCAGCTCGTGGCGGCGGCGGAGGCGATGGAGCGGGGCCAGTGGGACGCGCCGCTCGAGCGCGGCCGGCGCGACGAGCTCGGCATGCTCGCCGACCAGTTCGACCACATGCGGCGCCGCCAGCGCATGTACGTCGCGAGCCTCGAGGAGGTGGCGCGGGCCAAGAGCGAGTTCATCGCCGTCGCCTCGCACGAGCTGCGCACGCCCATCGCCATCATCATGGGCTGGCGCGACCTGATCGGCAGCGGCATCGTGCCGCCGGATGATCCGCGGTTCGCGCAGGGGCTCGAAGCGGTCGGGCACGCGTGCGTGACGCTCGAGCGCATCGCCGTGGACGCGACCCGCATGGCCGAGATCGAGCAGGTCGGAGCGACGCTCGACGCGGGCGTGTGGGAGCTCGCGCCGCTGATCGACTCGGTGACGAACGACGTGCGCGCCGCCGCGACCGGGCGCGACGTCGAGATCACGTGGGACGTCGAGCCCGCCGCGGAGCGCGCGTGGGTGGACGCCGAGATCCTGGCCCGCGCCGTCGACGCGCTCGCGCGCAACGGCGTGCGCTTCACGCCGGACGGCGGCCACGTCCGGATCCACGCGCGCGCGCGCGGGGAGGCGTTGCGGATCACGGTGCGCGACACCGGCATCGGCCTGTCGCCCGAGGCGCGCCAGCGGCTCGCCGAGCGCACGATCGCGCCGCGCGACGCCGGCCACCACCACACGGGCCGGGGGCTCGAGTTCAACCGGCAGGGCCTCGGCTTCGGGCTCGCGCTGGCCCGCCGCGTCGCGGAGGCGCACGGCGGCGCGCTCGAGATCGAGGGCGAGGAAGGGCGCGGGAGCGCGTTCACGCTGGTGCTGCCGGAGGCGCTCGCCCCGGCGCGCCTCGAGGAGGCTGCCTGATGCGACGGACCACCCGGTTCCTGCTGTCGCTGGCGCTGCTCGTCCCGGCGGGGGCGCGCGCGGCGGAGCTGCGCGCGCACGGGCTGCTGGACCTCGTGCTGTCCTCGGGCGAGGAGGCGCGTGACACCGACACGTTCACGCAGGGCGACTCGAACTTCGATCCGTACCGGCTGCACGTGTTCGTGGACGGGAAGGTCTCCCCCACGCTCGATGTCTACCTCGAAACCATCCTCCACGAGGGCGACGCGCGCATCACGGCGGACGGCGCGTACGCGCAGTGGACGCCGTGGGCCAGGCGCGACGCGCACCTCGAGGCGGGCAAGGTGCCGTGGCCGATCGGCGCGTGGGCGTCGCGCTCGTACTCCGACCGCAACCCGCTCATCGGCGCGCCGCTCATGTACCAGTACCACACGGCGCTGCCGTGGAACGCGCTCCCCTCCGGCGTCGATGCGCTCGTCGCGGGCGCGGGCAGGGGCCAGGCCGGACTCGGCTACGCCTCGGGCCTGACCGGCATGGCGATCGTGGACGACCGCTGGTGGGACACCGGCGCGGTCGTGCTGGGCTCGCAGCGCCCGGTCGAATACGCGCTCGGCGTCATGCAGGGCACGCCGGGCTGGCCGGTCCCGGGGCAGGACGTGACGCCGGGCCAGACGGTGCTGGGCCGCGTCGGGCTCGCGCCGGGGCCCGCCGTGCGCGTCGGCGCCTCGGGCGTCTGGGGCACGTGGATGCCGTACTGGCTCGAGCGCCGGCTGCCCGCCGGCCGTTCGCTGCACGACTACCACGAGGGCATCGCGATGGGCGACCTCGAGTTGGCGAACGGCCCCTGGGAGCTGCGCGCGGAAGGGTTCCTCAAGCAGTGGGAGACGGTGACGACGGGCACGCTGCACGTGGGCGGCGGCTACGCCGAGGCGCGGCTGGGGCTCGGCGACGGCGCGTGGCTCGCCGCCCGCTACGACGCGGTGCGCTTCTCCGACGTGACGACGGGCGCCGGCGTGCGCCGCCCGTGGGACGACGGCGTGGACCGGCTCGAGACGGGCGTGGGCTACCGCGTGAGCCGCGACGTGCGCCTCAAGGCGTCGTTCCAGCGCGACGTGACGCACCCGTTCGGCGAGGGGGCCGACACGGTCGACCTCGTCGCGCTCGCCGCCTCGATCCGGCTGTAGGCCGGGCCGCGTCAGGCGCGGGCGGCCCGCCACTCCGAGGCGAGGATCGCCATCACGTAGACGTCGTGGTAGGCGCCCTCGCGGAAGACGCCCTGCCGCAGCACGCCCTCGCGCGTGTAGCCCGCCTTCTCGTAGGCGCGCACGCCCGCCGGGTTGTGGTCGTAGACGTGCAGCCAGATGCGATGGAGGTTGAGCCGCTCGAAGCCGTAGGCGGTGACGAGCCGGGTCACCTCGGTGCCGTAGCCCTTCCCCCAGTCGGCCGGGTCGCCGATCTGGAGGCCGAACGCGGCGGAGCGGCTGCGCCAGTCGATCATGTGCAGGCCGGCGCTGCCGATGAGGCGGTCGCCGTCGCGCAGCGCGATGCCGAGCGCGACCTCGGTCTCGCTTCCGGCGACGCGCTCGATCCACTCGCCCTCCTGCTCGAGCGAGTGCGGGCGCCACGAGGCGAGCGTGCGCACGACCTCGGGACGGTTCATGTGCTGCTGCAGCGTGTGCGCGTCCCCGCGGTCGAGTGGCCGCAGGTAGACGCGATCGCCGACCAGGTAGGGCGAATGCATGGGGCCTCCGCGTCGGAACCGGGCTCGAGCCCCGAAGCTAGCACGCCCGGGCGCCTTGTTCCCGCGGCGCGAGGGCGTCTAACCTGACGCCATGAGGCTCGCCCTGCTCCGGCACGAGTACCGGCGGCCCCCGCTGCGCGCGGCGGGAGCGCCCGCCGATCCGCTCGTGCTGTTCCGCCGCTGGCTGAACGCCGCGCTGCGCGCCGGCCTGCGCGAGCCCACGGCGATGGCGCTCGCCACCTCGGACGCCCGCGCCCGGCCCGGTGTCCGCTTCGTGCTGCTCAAGCAGGCCGACGCGCGCGGCTTCACGTTCTTCACGCGCTACTCGAGCGCCAAGGGGCGCGCACTCGCCGCGCGGCCGGCCGCGGCGC
>JBAIWU010000073.1:0-1518 GCA_037917155.1 Candidatus Eiseniibacteriota bacterium | reverse complement strand
GCGCCTCAGGCGATGCGGTGCTCGACGCCCTGCTCGCGCAGGAACGCCGCGGCGCCAGGACCGCGCAGGTACGCGAGCGTCGAGAGCGTGCCGGCCTCGAGGCAGGTCGACGCGAGCACCGTGATCGAGCGCGGCGCGCCCTCGACCGGCCAGCCCGTGCGCGGGTCGAGGATGTGGCCGAGCCGCCGGCCCTCGTGCATCACGTACCGGCGCGCATCGCCGCTCGTCGCCACGCCCCCGCGCTCGAGGTCGACCCGGTAGAGCGCGCCCTCGCCCGTTCGGCCGGGGTCGTCGACGCCGACCGCCCACGGGCGATCGCCGCGGCGCGGGCCGCTCGCGACCAGGTCGCCGCCGAAGTTGACGAGAATCGCCGACGGCGTGCGCGCGGCGAGCAGCGACGCGGCGCGATCCACCGCGTACTCCTTCCCCAGCCCGCCGAGGTCGATCTCCATCCCCGCCGGCAAGGTCAGGGTCGGCCGCTCCCAGCGCACGCGCCGCCAGCCCACGTGGGCGAGAAGCCCGCGAACGGCCTCGTCCGTCGGCACCACGCTGCCGCCGTCGAACCGCCACACCCGGCGCAACACGCCCGAGGTGATGTCGAAGAGTCCCTCCGACATCTCGAACAGCAGCGTGGCGTAGTCGAGCAGGGCGGCCATCTCCTCGCCGACGACGACGGGCCTGCCGGCCGCCTGGTGGATGCGGTGCACCTCGCCCTCGGGGCGGTAGCGCCCGAACGTCCGCTCGATCCGCCCGGCCTCGGCCGCGGCGAGCCGGACCAGCTCCGCGGCCCCGTCGCGGTCGTCGCCGTCGACGAGCACCTCGCAGGGCCCGCCGAGCGCGGTGAAGCGGCCGCGCCAGCAGTTCTCGACGCGCTCGAGCGCGATGGGCCCGGACCCGGTCGCCGCGTGCACTAGAACCGGACCGTCCAGCCGGCCGTGAGCGTGCCGATGTCCTCCCCCGGGAAGAGGTCGAGCTGCTTCTGCACGCCGATCGCGCTCGCGGGGTGGCCCGGGCCCCACTGGTGGATGTACTCCGCGCGGACCGTGATGTCGCCGGGGACGTCCGGGTAGCGGAAGCCGTACGTCGCGCCGATCGTGAACGTCCGCAGCGGGCCGAGCCGGAAGTCGCTCGACGCGTAGCGCGGCCGCGCCGAGGGCGCCAGCGAGAGCGGCAGGCCGAACGTGAAGAAGTCCGCGGCCGTCTGCTGGTAGTAGCGCACGTGCGGCTGCAGCCAGTCCTGCTCCGGCAGGTCGAACCGGTAGCGCAGGTCGACCGTATGCGAGCGGACACCCCAGTCGTCCCAGTAGTAGCGGTACGAGGAGTAGAGGACGTTCGGGCCCGGGTGCCAGACCGAGCTCCCGAGCACGCTGTTGCGTGTGCGGGTGCGCGGCCGGTTCTCGGTGAGCGAGGAATCGGGCGACGGCGTGCCGGCGTCGACGCCGGAGTCCTGGATCAGGCTCACGATCTTGTACGGCTCCGTGAGGTAGCCCTGCTCGTGCGTGCGGGCGGCGTTCAGCG
>JBAIWU010000072.1:0-7177 GCA_037917155.1 Candidatus Eiseniibacteriota bacterium | reverse complement strand
GACGCGGGCGGTTCGCCGCCGGCGCCGCGACGGGCACCTTCGCCGGTGCGGCCGCGCTCGCGGCCGTCGACGCCGCCTCGCCGGCCAGCCGCGCGAGCCGCGCGCTCTCGTAGTCCGCATAGCCGCCGGGGTAGGGGATCACGCGGCCGTCGTTCACCTCGAGCACGCGCGTCGTCACCCGGGTCATGAGCGAGCGGTCGTGCGTCACCACGACGACCGCGCCCGGGTACTGCTCGAGCGCGTCCTCGAGCACCTCCTTGCCGGCGAGGTCGAGGTGATGCGTGGGCTCGTCGAGCAGCAGCAGGTTCGTGGGCACCAGCAGCATGCGCGCGAGCGCGACGCGCTGGCGCTCGCCGCCGGAGAGCACGCTGCAGCGCTTGAAGACGTCGTCGCCGTGGAACAGGAAGCTGCCGAGCAGGCTGCGCAGCCGCGGCCGCCACTCGGCCGGCGCCACGTCCTCGACGGCCTCGAGCACGGTCGAGGCCGGATCGAGCGTCTCCGCGGCGTGCTGCGCGAAGTAGCTCGTGCGTGTCAGCGGGAACGACTCGCGCAGGCCCTCACGCGGCTCGAGCTGCCCCGCGAGCAGGCGCAGCAGCGTCGTCTTGCCGGCGCCGTTCGCGCCCACGATCGCGACCTTGTCGCCACGCTCGAGCTCGACGTTCGCGTGCCGCAGGATGGCGCGCTCGTCGTACGCGAACGTGGCCTCGCGCAGGCGCACCAGCGTGCGGCCGGAGCCCGGCGGCAGCGGGAACTGGAAGCGGATGTGCTGCGGCCGGCGCTGCACGACGACGCGCTCGGCCTTGAGGCGCTCGATCTGCTTCTTCTTGCTCGCCGCCTGCGAGGCCTTCGTGTTCTTGGCGCCGAAGCGCTCGACGAATCGCGACAGCTGCTCGATCTTCGCCTCGAGCTGGGCGTTCGTCGCCTCGGCCTGCTCGCGCCGCAGCTCCTTCTCCTCGAGGTAGCGCGTGAAGCCCATCGCGTAGTCCGTGAGCCGGCCGCCGTCGAGCTCGCGCACCTCGGTGGCGACGCGGTCGAGGAACACGCGGTCGTGCGAGACCACGACGAGCGCCCCGTGGAAGTCGGCGAGGTAGTCCTCGAGCCACTCCATCGCCGGCAGGTCGAGGTGGTTCGTCGGCTCGTCCATGAACAGCACGGTGGGATCGGCGAGCAGCAGCGCCGCGAGCGCGCAGCGCATGCGCCAGCCGCCGGAGAACTCGGCGAGCGGGCGGTCCTGGTCGGCGGCGCCGAAGCCGAGCCCCGAGAGCACGCGGCGCGCCTCCGGCTCGAGCCGGTGCTCGGCGTGCACCTCGAGATGGTGCTGCAGCTCGCCCGCGCGCTCGAGCACGGACTCGAGGTCGGGATCGTCCGGGGACATCGTCGCCATGCGGGCGTGCAGCGCGTCGAGCTCGTCGCGCATGCCGAGCAGCTCGCGGTGGGCCTCCATCGCGCGCTCGAGCACGGTGCCCGAGTACGCCTCGGCCGCCTCCTGCGGCAGGTAGCCCACGCGCGTGCCGCGGGCGAGGACGCGCGTGCCCGACTCGGGCTCGTACTCGCCCAGGATGACGCGGATGAGCGTGGTCTTGCCGGCGCCGTTGGGCCCGACCAGCGCGCACCGGTCGCCCGGCGCGATGACCCAGTCCAGGCGGTCGAACAGCACCCGCTGGCCGATCGAGTAGCGGAGGTCCTGCAGCTGGATCATGGGTCCTTTCCGGTCGTTGACGGGCCCGGAGCGGGCCCGCCATAATTGACCATGAGGGAGCGTCTCGCGCGAATTCCCTGCCTCCACCGTCACGGCCGACGACCCGACCGCTTCCTCCCGGGGGGAGCCTCCTGATCCGTCCCGACCCGCTCCATCGCCCCCTGCGTCGCATCGCGCTCGCGATGCTGGCCGGCATCCTGCTGGCCGCCGGCGGACCCGCGCCGCCGGCCCGCGCCTCGGTGATGGTCCCCGGCTCGCCGATCCGGCCCAAGGACTTCGCGCTGATCAAGCACGACGGTTATTACCACGTCTTCTTCATCGTCAACACCGTGGGATCCGCCCCGGGCGGGAACGAGGTCGAGCTGGGGCACGCGATCTCGCCGGACCTGTACCACTGGACGCAGCTCCCGCACGTGCTGCACTCGGACTCGACGTCGTGGAACAACTCCCACGTCTGGGCCCCCAGCATCGTCTACAAGGACAGCCTGTGGTGGATGCTCTACGCGGGCACGACGCTGATCACGGGCGAGTACAACGACACGCAGCGCATGGGGCTGGCGGTCTCGTCCGACCTCATGACGTGGAACCGCGTCGAGCACCCCGTGTTCGACGCGACGCAGGTGCCCTGGACGTGGGTCGACTCGCTGAGCTCGCTCCCGGCGTTCCGCGACCCGTTCGTGATGCCCGACCCCACGACGCCCGGCGCGTGGCTGATGTACTACACGGCCTCGTACGGACCCGACTCGCTCGCGGACGTCGTCGGCGTCGCGCGCTCGACCGGGGACTTCACGTCGTGGACGGACGTCGAGCCCCTGCTCGAGACGTGGCGCGCGTACACGTTCAACCCCGTCACCGAGTCGCCGCACCTCTTCGAGCACGACGGGCTCTGGTACCTGTTCATCTCGACCGACTCGGGCCAGCCGCTCACGTTCTACACCACGACGGACCCGCTCGCGGCGCCCTCGGGCTGGACCTACCGGGGGCGGCTCCGCAGCATGCTCGGGTACGACACGAGCACGTGGTACGCGTCCGAGTACCTGCGGGACGGTACGCGCGACCTCTTCGCGTTCGCGAACGGCGACCGGCTCGAGTTCCACGAGATCGAGTGGGGCGCGGGCTGGAGCTTCTCGCTGCTCGAGCCGCCGTACTTCCACGTGCTCGGAATGAACTGGGCGGACTCGTCGGTGACGGTCGCCGACACCGCGCGCCTCGCGCTGCGGACCGCCAACTGGGCGTCGGGCGGCCCGAGCCTGCGCACGTTCGTGCTCGACGCGCTCGGGAACGAGACCGAGGTCGTGCCCGAGAGCCTCGGCCTCGCGAGCCATCCCGTGCTGGCGTCGGACCAGGACACGCTGGCCTGGCTCCCGCAGCGCTGGCCGCGCGTGTCGGTCCGGGACACGCTGTACGTGATGCGGATGATCGTGCGCACCGCCGACAGCACGGCCGAGGCCGCGCCGATCGCCGTGCGCGGCGTCGCCGTGCCGGACACCTCGCACGGCGGCGACCTGCCGCCCTGGCCGAACGAGCCGATCCGGAGGCCCATCTTCCGCACGCTGTCGCACTCGCCGATGGGCGGCGCGCCCGCGGCGGTCGTGATCCTGCCCGACGCCGCGGACGCACGGGTCGACCTCTACGACGTGCGCGGGCGCCGCGTGCGCACGCTCGCGGCCGGCCGGCTGCCGCGCGGCGCCACGGTGCTCCCGTGGGACGGCCGCGACGACGCGGGCGTGCCGCGCGAGCGCGGCATCTACTTCGCCCGCCTCGTCACCGGGGGCGACGTGCGCACCGGGCGGCTGCTGCTCCTGGCGCGCTGAGCGCGCGGTCGGCGTCGCTCAGCGGCTGAGCGCGGCCGGGTTGAGCCCCTCGAGGTCCTTGACCACGAACAGCCCGTCCTTGCGCACGAGCTCGCCGTCGAACCACACCTCGCCGCCGCCGAACTCGGGGCGCTGGATGAGCACGAGGTCCCAGTGCACCTTCGAGCGGTTGCCGTTGTCCGCGGTCTCGTAGGCCTGCCCCGGGGTGAAGTGGAGCGAGCCGGCGATCTTCTCGTCGAACAGCGTGTCCTTCATGGGCTGCAGGATGTGCGGGTTGAAGCCCAGCGAGAACTCGCCGATGTAGCGGGCGCCCTCGTCCGTGCCGAGCAGGTGGTCGAGCTTGTCCTGCGGCGCGCCCACGGCCTTGACGATGCGGCCCTTCTCGAACGTGAAGGCGAGCTTGTCGTACGTCGTCCCGAGGTAGACCGACTGGGTGTTGTACGTGATCGTGCCCTCGACCGAGTCGCGCACGGGGGCCGTGAAGCACTCGCCGTCGGGGATGTTGCGCTCGCCGTGGCAGGAGATGACGCCGATGTCCTTGATGCTGAACCGCAGGTCGGTGCCCGGGCCCTTGATGTGGACCCGGTCCGTGCGCAGCATGCGCTCGCGCAGCGGCACGATGGCCTCGCGCATGCGCTGGTAGTCCACCGTGCAGACGCGGAAGTAGAAGTCCTCGAACGCCTCCGTGCTCATGTTCGCGAGCTGCGCCATCGCCGCGTTGGGGTAGCGGAGCACGACCCAGCGCGTGCGGTTGACGCGGTAGTCGAGGTGCACGGGCTGGACGACGACCCTCTGGTAGAGCGCCATGCGGTCCCCGGGCACGTCGGCGAGCTCGCTCACGTTGTCGGAGCCGCGGATGCCGACGTACGCCTGCACCTGCTGCATCTGGTTCAGCTCGACCTGCGCCTGCACGGCGAGCGATGCCTCGGTGGCGTTGCGGAGCTGCGCGCGGATCACGGCGTTGTCGCGCAGGTAGACGACCGGGGTCGCGCCGACCTTCTGCGCCTCCTCGACGAGGTCGAGGACGAGGCCGTCGGAGAAGTCGAACGCCTCGATGAGGACCGCCTCGCCGGACTGGAGCGCGGTCGAGTGGTGGACGATCAGCTCCGCGAGCTTCTGGGTGCGCGGGTCGCGCATGGCACGCCTCCGGTATGGGCCTCCGAGGGCCGAGGGGGGACCCGGCCCACGATCCGCCGACCCTATCACAACGCGGTGCGCGATGGCCGGTTGACGGCGCGCGCCGCGCGCCCGCATCCTGCGCCGCGTTCCGCGGCCGCTCCCCTCGTCCCCGGAGGACTCATGCCCGCCCTGCGCGTTGCCCTGTTCGGCACCTCGTTCGCGCGCCTCGTGCACGCGCCCGGCTTCCGCCGGCACCCCGGCTTCGAGCTGGTCGCGATCGCCGGCGGCGACGCCGAGCGCACGCGCCGCGTCGCTGGCGAGCTCGGCATCCCCGGTGCGTACGCCGACTGGCGCGAGCTGCTCGCGCGCGAGCGGCCCGACGTCGTCGCGATCGCGACACCCGTGTTCCTGCACCATCCCATGATGCTCGCCGCACACGAGGCCGGCGCCCACGTGCTGTGCGAGAAGCCGACGGCGATGAACCGCTTCCAGGCCGCGGAGATGCGCGAGGCCGCGCGCCGGGCCGGCCGGGTGGCGGGCATCAACCACGAGTTCCGCTTCCTGCCGGCGCGCGCGTGCGCGCTCGAGATGGTGCGCCAGGGCGCGATCGGCCGCCCGCGGCGCGGCGAGATCCTCGGGCGCTACGCGATCTGGGCGCGGCCGGACTCGCGCGGCATGACGTGGCTGTCGGACGCGGCGAAGGGCGGGGGCATCCTCGGCGCGCTGGGATCGCACCACACGGACTGCCTGCGCACGTTCTTCGGCGAGCCGCGCGGCGTCCTCGCGACCGTGCGCGTCGACCAGCCGCGGCGCGGCCCGGTGACGCCCGGCGGCCCCGCGGGCACCGCGACCGCGGACGACGCGTGCACGCTGCAGTACGACTTCGAGGGCGGCGCCACCGCGCTCGTCGACCTCTCGGCGTGCGCGCCGTACCGCTGGGAGCGATTCGAGATCCACGGCGAAGAGGCGACGCTGCGCTGGGACGAGTCGGGCGCGACGCTGTGGCGGCTCGCAGCCGGCCGCGAGCCCGAGGCGATCGCGATCCCCGAACGCCTGCAGCTCGAGCGCCGCGAGGGCGAGCCGCACCTGCTCGCGCCGTTCGGCGTCATCGTCGAGCGGCTGCACGCGGCGATCACGCGCGGCGAGCCGCTCGAGCCGAGCTTCGCGGTGGACGCCGTCGCCGTGCAGTCGGCGCTCGATGCGGCGCGCGCGTCGAGCGCCGCGGGCACGCGCGTCACCGTCGAGCGGCCCTGACCGCCGAGTTTGCATCCAGCGGACACCCGTGGCGCCCCATCGCTCATCGGGAGACGTGCGGCTGCTTGGTGCCCCGCAACGCCCCCCGGTATACTCCCGCTCGTGCCGGAGCTTCGTGCACCCGGCAGGGGCCCCCGGCCCGGAGGAGGAAGTCCATGGCGGATTGGGATGTCATCGCCAAGCAGCGCCTGACGGAGGACTGGGCGACGCTGCGCGCGGCCTACCTGCCCCTGAACCAGGCGATGCGCCGCACGGTCGAGTTCCTCGACAAGGGGGGCGGCACGTTCGACGAGCTGCTCACCGTCGTGCGCGAGCGCATGGAAGGCGCGATGCACAACCTCACCGCGCTCACGAACCGGCGCTCGCCCTGGGTGCGGCTCGAAGCCATCCGCAACCTGCGCGTGCTCGCCTCCGGCGTGCGCGGCGCGGCCTCCGACGACCCGCGCGCCCTGCTGCGCTACCTCTTCGCCCTCTCGGAGCTGCTCGGCAACGTGTGGCGCGACGCGCCCACGGAGGGCCGGGTGGCGGAGAACCTCGTCGTCGAGGGCGAGCTGGACTTCTGGTTCGGCTGCGACTGCTGCGCCGTCGGCACGTTGCGCCCGGCCCGCCCGGACGATCCGCCGGACCTGCTGCGCGGCCGCGAGGTGCAGCTCGTGTGGGACGTCGACGCGCTGTTCGCGTGGACGCTCGACGAGTTCGAGGACTACCTCGCGAGCGAGCGCTACGCGCTGCCGACGACCCCGCGGATGGCGGCGACCGAGGAGCTGGGCCTGCCGATCGTCGACGTGCCGTCGGAGGCCCTGCGCAAGGGCAACGAGTGGTTCGGAGGCCAGGGGGGCGGCCTGTACGGGCCCATCGACCTCAAGTACATCGAGCTCGTCTGACCGGATGTTCCCGGCGCGGCGTCGTCGCCGCGCCGTCGCAGTTGGCGAACGCTTCCCGTCCCAGGCCGCGATCCGGCGCCGCGCGTCCGCGCGGCTCCATGTCCATCCATGGAGGTCCCTCATGAAGCGCCTGTTGTTCGTCGCCGTCGCCGCCTCGCTGCTCGTCGCCGCCGCCGCGTACGCCGCCACCCAGGCCCATGCCCCCGCCGCGAAGTCCTCGATGTCCCATGCCATGAACCAGGGCAAGCAGGGCACGTGGAAGGGCGAGGTGCTCGACGCGGGCTGCTACCTCGGCCACGGCGCGATGGGCGAGAAGCACAAGGAGTGCGCGCTCAAGTGCGCGGCCAACGGCATGCCGCTCATGCTGATGGTGGACGGCAAGGCCGTGCTCCTCACCATGGACCACG
>JBAIWU010000071.1:0-8619 GCA_037917155.1 Candidatus Eiseniibacteriota bacterium | reverse complement strand
CGGGTGAAGTGTCGCGGGACGCGAAGGCCGGCCTGCGTGGGGGTGCCTGCGTGGTTGCGCTGCGGGGCGTGCGTCTCCGGGACGAGGGAATGCGACATGATGGGACCCTCCTGGTCCAGTGGTACGGCGTGCGGACCTGCTTCCCTGACGACTGGTCCGGCCGAGACAGCGCCCGGGACGACTGCCGCGCGTGACGCTGTCTCGACTGGACTTCGAGCTGGGAGCCCGTCTCTGAGCGATTTCTGCGTGAGTGATCCTGTCGGTCGCGGAGGAGTCGCCTCGCGACCGCGGGGGACTTGGTTTATGCACCCCGGGCCGATGCGACTTCAAGACCCAAGATGCGCGCGATTTCAGCGGGAATTTTTTCGCTGGACACGCGGAGCGCGCGATTCGGCGACTCGTGACGCGCGTGCGACTCGGCGCGGGGCGGCGCGCGATCGTCAGAGCACCGCGGTCTCGACGATCGAGTCGCCCTCGTCGAAGCGCGTCGGCCGCAGCGGGCGGATGTCCATGAACCGGCACCCGCCGAGCGCGATCGTCTCGGCGATCGCGCGACCGGTCGCGGGGGCGTGCATGATCCCGTGCCCGCCGAACCCCACGGCGAGGTGGAAGCCCGCGAGCTCGGGGCTCTCGCCGAGGATCGCGTGGTGGTCGGGCGTCTCGGGGTACAGGCCCGCCCAGCACCGGCGCGGCGAGATCCCCGCCTCGGCGGCGAAGGGAAAGCGCACCGCGGCCTTCTCGGCGACGACGCCGACGAACGCCGGATCGAACGACGTGTCGAACCCGGGCGGGTCGGCGGGGTCGGAGTAGGCGAACAGGATGCCCCGGCCCTCGCGGCGGATGAGCAGCCCGGTGTCGAGGTCGATCGCCATCGGGATGACCGGCGGCGCGCCCTCCACGGGCTCCGTGCACGCGAGCATGCGGCGCACGGGCTGCAGCGGCAGCCGCGTGCCGGCGCGCTCGGCGAGCACGCCCGCCCACGGGCCCGCGGCGTTGACGACGCGTCGCGTCGCGATCGCGCCGGAGGGCGTGCACACGCCCGCGACGCCCGCGCCGTCGCGCAGCACCTCGAGCACCTCGGTCCCGGTGCGCAGCTCGACGCCCAGCGCGGTCGCGGCCCTGAGGTAGCCCATCGTCGAGCCGTGCGGGTCGATGAAGCCGTCCTCGCCCGAGAACGTGCCCGCGCGCAGGTCGTCGCTGCGCACCCACGGGGCCATGGCCGCGATGGCGTTGCGGTCGAGCCAGCGGTTGGGCACGCCGAGCCGCTGCTGCAGCGCGAAATTCGCGCGCAGCGCCCGCTCGCCGGCCTCGGTCGCGGTCATGAACAGGTAGCCGGCCTGCACGAGGCCGCAGTCGCCGCCCGTTTCCTCGGCGAAGCGCCGGTAGGCGGCGATCGACTCGAGCGACATCGCGACGTGGATCGTGGTCGAGAACTGCGCGCGGATCCCGCCGTTGGCCCTGCTCGTCGAGCCCTGCCCCGCCGCGGGCAGCCGCTCGAGCAGCACGACGTCGCGCACGCCGAGGCGGGCGAGGTGCCAGGCGATGCTGCAGCCCACGACGCCCGCGCCGACGATGACGACGTCGGCGGTGTCGCGGCTCATCGCACCGGTGCCATGCCGAGCTGCGAGCGCAGGAACTGCAGCTCGTCCGCCGTGTCCTCGATCGTCTTGTCGACGGACTTCCCGCCGGCGTGGCCCAGGCTCACGTCGTAGTGGAGCCACACCGGGTTCGGCCCGTGCAGCGACTGCATGAGCGCGGCCATCTTGCGCGCGTGCAGCGGATCGACGCGCGTGTCGGAGTCGCCCGAGACGAACATCACCGGCGGGTACGCCGTGCCCGGGCGCACGTGCTGGTAGGGCGAGTACGCGCGCAGCCACTGGAACTGCGCGGGGTCGTCCGACGAGCCGTACTCGGGCACCCAGAGCTTCGCGAGCAGGAAGCGCTGGTAGCGGAGCATGTCGAGCAGCGGCACCTCGCACAGCACCGCGCCGAAGAGCTCCGGACGCTGCGTCATCGCGGCACCCACGAGCAGGCCGCCGTTGCTGCCGCCGAGGATCCCGAGCCTCGCGGGCGTGCAGTAGCGCGCGTCCACGAGCCACTGCGCCGCGGCGAGGAAGTCGTCGAACACGTGCTGCTTGTTCCCGAGCATGCCGGCCGCGTGCCAGCGCTCGCCGAACTCGCCGCCCCCGCGCAGGTTGGCCAGCGCGTAGACGCCGCCCAGCTCGAGCCACGCCGCGGCACGCACCGAGAACCCGGGCGTCTCGCTGACGTCGAAGCCGCCGTACCCGGTGAGCAGCACGGGGTGCGAGCCGTCCAGCGCGATCCCCCTGCGCGCGACCACGAACAGCGGGACCTTCGTGCCGTCCCGGCTCGTGAACCACTCCTGGCGGACCTCGTAGTCCTCGGGGCGGATCGGGGCCGGCGAGCGCCACCACTCGCCCGACTTGCCGCTCGCCGCATCCCAGCGGTAATGGGTCGTCGGGCGGTTGAACGAGGAGAAGGAGTAGTACGCCTCGTGCCCATCCCACTCGCCCTCGGGCGCGCCGGCGTTGCCGAGCCCCGGCAGCGGCAGCGGCCCGAGCGCCCTGCCGTCGAGGTCGAACGCGGCCAGCTCGGCCGAGACGTCGTGCAGGTACTTCGCGAACACGCGCCCGCACGCGACCGAGAAGCCATCGAGCACCGCGTCGGCGCGCTCGGGCACGAGCGGCCGCCAGTTCGCGAGCCCGGGCGCGGACGCGTCGGCGCTCATGAGCCGGCCGTTGGGCGCGTTCCAGTCGGTGCGGATCACGAGCCGGTCGTCCGCGAACGTGGCGCGCACGAACGCGTGCAGCGTGTCGGTCGCGAGGACGAACGGGCCCGCGCCGGCGGCCGAGCGCACGTACAGGCGCGTGCTCGTGCTCGCCGCGCCCCTGAGCACCGAGATCGCGAGCCAGCGCCCGTTCTCCGAGAGCTGCACGGTCGGGATCTCCATCGGCCCGAGGCCCTCGCCGAAGACGAGCGCGTCGCGCGCGGGCGGGTCGCCGAAGCGGTGGTACCAGACGCGCGAGCCCTGCGGCGCCCAGCGCGCGTACCAGCAGCCCGTCTTCGCCGCGTCGATCGCGACCCCGAAGTAGCGCGCGCGCGGCAGCGAGTCGGGCAGCACCGCGCGCGTGTCGGCGTCCATCAGCCGCACGACCGTCTCGTCCTCGCCGCCCTTGCGCAGCGCGAACGCGACGAGCCGGCCGTCGGACGAGACGTCGACGAGCGAGACCGAGACCGTGTGGTCGCTCGCGAGCGGGTTGGGATCGACCAGCACCTGGTCGGGCGCGTCGGCGGAGGCGCGCATGACGAGCACGGACTGCTGCTGCGCCGCCGCGCGCGCGAGGAAGAAGAGCCGGCCGCCGTGGACCGAGGGCAGGCTGCGCGTGTCGAGCTTCGTCAGGCGCGCGAGGAGCGCCTTGACCTCCTCGCGCCCCGGCACCGCGGCGAGGCGCTCCTGCGTGTACGCCATCTGCGCGCGCACCCAGGCGCGCGTCTCGGGGCTGTCCTTGTCCTCGAGCCAGCGGTAGGGATCCTCGATCACCACGCCGTGGAGCGTGTCGCGCACGACCTCGGCGCGCGTGGGCGGCGGCGCGGGCGCCGGGACGGCGCGGGCGGGCGGGACGAGGAGGGCCAGGGACAGCACGAGGACGAGGCGGCGGGCCGGGACGTTCATCGGGCGAGCCTCCGGGGGTTCAGCGCCAGCGCAGGTAGGGCTGCCGGTCGACGCCCGTGGTGTCCGCGAGGCGCGCCGGCTGGTACAGGGCGGAATCGGCGAGCGTGTAGGCCCACAGCGTCCAGTTCTTCGCCGGGTTGGCGCGCGCGGCGAAGAACAGCCGCTGGCCGTCGGCGCTCACCGCGGGGTGGCGCTCGTCGCCCGCGCCGTTGAGCCGCGGCAGGCGCACGAATGCGGCGGACTGCAGGTCGTAGAGGTAGACGTCGTAGCCGCCGGCGCCGCCCGATCGGTTGCTCGCGAACGCGAGCCAGCGCCCGTTGGCCGAGAGCGACGGCTCGACGTCGGTGGAGTCGCCGACCAGCGCGGGCAGGCTCGCGACCCCGCCCACGCGGTTCCACACGTACACGTGCAGGGCCCCGGCGCGGTTCGACTGGAAGGCGATGCGGTCGCCGTGCAGGTCCGGCGCGGGCGCGTCGTCGTCCGTCGCCCCGGGCGAGTCGATGCCGGGCAGCGCGATCAGCGTGTCGCCGTAGGGCTCGTAGAGGCGGATGCGCTTGTTGCCCGTGTCGTCGCGCACGAACGCCAAGCGAACGGAGTCGTGCGTGAAACGCGGGCAGGTCTCGTTGTTGACCGTGTTGAGGCCCGGCGACGGCACCAGCTCCTGGGTCAGGCGCTTGTAGATGTAGATGTCCGAGCCCCCGTAGCCGGAGGCGCGCGAGCTCGCGAAGGCGATGAAGCCGCCGTCGTCCGTGATGGAGGGCTCGCTCTGGCCGTCCGTCGAGTTGAGCCCGGCGACCGAGCGGTAGCCCGCGTTGTCGATGTCGTAGAGCGCGACGTCGAACTCGTTCGGGTTGCCCGAGGCGCGCGTCGTGCAGAAGACGAGCAGGTGCTCGCCGCCGTCGTCGCCGGTGGGGCCGGTGCTTTTCGTGGACTTGCTGCAGCCGGCGAGGGCGATGGCGCACGCGCACGCGGCGTGCGCGAGGGCGCGGCGGGTGATGCGCGACGCGATCGTGATGACGGTCTCCTTGGCGTTCCGGTCGGGTGCGACGCCGGCCTGTGCCGGAGCCTGAATCTAGCCGTCGTGCCGCCTTCGCGCACCTGCGGACATGCGCCCCGGGACCGCGCCATGCGGCGCGTGTCGGCGCATGAAGTTTCCATGACACCGGCGTTGGCGGGCATCGCCCTGTCAGTGTGGCAGGCGGCCCGCGCGCGGGCCGAGCCCGCCGGGCGCGTGCAGCGCGGCCATCACCGCGAGCGGCCTGCGCCCGCGCTCCGGCCGCGTCGATTTCCGCGCGACCGGCGTGGCTCGCGGATTGCTCGAGAGTCCCGCATGATCGGCCCACCGCGCCGGGCCGGCCGCACCGGGGGCGCGGACCACTCTGCGGAGCTCTCCCCGACATGAACCCGACCGACGTCACGCATCCATCCGCCCCGACCGGCGCCATCCCGGTCGAGGCGTCTTCGTCCCGGCCCCCGACGGGCTCGGGACTCGAGGCCATCTTCCGCCCCCGCTCCATCGCCGTCATCGGCGCCTCCCGCGACCGCACGACCGTCGGCGGGGCGCTGTTCCACAACCTCGTCAAGCACGACTTCCAGGGCGCGGTCTATCCCGTGAACCCCAAGTCCGAGGTCGTGCAGAGCGTGAAGGCATACCCCACGGTCGAGGCGCTGCCCGAGGCCGTCGACCTCGCGCTCATCGTCGTGCCCGGCTCGCAGGTCAACGCCACGCTCGAGGCGTGCGGCCGCCGGGGCGTGCGCGCCGCGGTGGTGATCAGCGCCGGGTTCAAGGAGGTCGGCGGCGCGGGCGTCGAGCGCGAGCAGGAGATGGTGGCGATCGCGCGGCGCTACGGCATGCGCATCGTGGGGCCCAACTGCCTCGGCGTGCTCAACACCGAGCCCGGCGTGTCGATGGACGCGACGTTCGCGCCGCCATTCCCGCCGGCGGGGCCCGTGGCGTTCTCGTCGCAGAGCGGCGCGCTCGGCCTGGCGATCATCGAGTACGCCAACGCGCTCAACGTCGGGCTCTCGCAGTTCATCAGCGTCGGCAACAAGGCGGACGTCTCGGGCAACGACCTGCTCGAATTCTGGGAGAAGGACGAGGGCACGCGCATCATCCTGCTCTACCTCGAGTCCTTCGGGAACCCGCGCCGCTTCCTCGAGATCGCGCGCCGCGTCGGGCGCCGCAAGCCCATCGTGGCCGTGAAGAGCGGCCGCACGAATGCCGGCATCCGCGCCGCGTCGTCGCACACGGGCTCGCTCGCCGGCGCCGACACGGCCGTCACCGCGCTGTGCGCGCAGGCGGGCGTCATCCGCACCGACACGCTCGAGGAGCTGTTCGACGTCGCGATCCTGCTCGCGAACCAGCCCGTGCCGCGCGGCCGGCGCGTCGGGATCATCACCAACGCGGGCGGCCCCGCGATCATGGCGTCGGACGCGTGCGAGACGCGCGGGCTCGTCGTCGCCACGCCCACGCCCGAGACGCGCGCCGCGCTGCAGGCGTTCCTGCCCGAGGAGGCGAGCACGCGCAACCCCGTCGACATGATCGCGTCGGCGACGCCCGAGTCGTTCGAGAAGGCCGTGCGGATCATGGCGAACGACCCGAACTTCGACGCGCTCATCGTGCTCTACGTGCCGCCGATCGTGACGAACCCGCTCGAGGTCGCGCAGGCGATCGTGCGCGGCAACGAGGCGGCCAAGGCGGACCTGCGCGAGCGTGGGCTGCCGCCCAAGCCCGTGCTCTCGTGCTTCCTCGGCTCGCACGGCGTGCCCGAGGGGCTCAAGTCGCTCCGGGCGGGCCACATCCCCTCGTACACGTTTCCCGAGGCGGCCGCGATCGCGCTGTCCCGCGCGGTGCGCTACGGGGCGTGGCTGCAGGAGCCGGACGGCCGCATCCCGCACTTCGCGGACGTCGACCGCGCGGCGACGCGCGCGCTGCTTGACGGCGCGCTCGCCCGCGCCGACGAGCGGGGCGCGTGGCTGACGCCGGACGAGGTGACGCGCCTGCTCGCCGCGTGGAGGATCGCGACGCCCGCGATCGAGTTCGCCCGCACCGCCGACGAGGCCGCGGCGGCTGCCGCGCGGCTCGGCTTCCCGGTCGCGGTCAAGCTCGCGAGCGACACGATCACGCACAAGAGCGACGTGGGCGGCGTGCGGCTCGACCTGCGCACCGCCGCGGAGGTGCGCGACGCGTTCACGTCCATCCAGTCGCGGCTCGGCGAGCTGGGCAGGGGCGGGGAGATGACGGGGGTCACCGTGCAGCCGATGGTCCGCGAGGGGCTCGAGACCATCGTCGGCGTGACGCGCGACCCGGCGTTCGGGCCGCTCATGCTGTTCGGCCTGGGCGGCGTCCAGGTCGAGCTGCTCAAGGACGTCTACTTCCGCGTGCACCCGCTGACCGACCGCGACGCCATGCAGATGGTGCGCGGGGTGCGCGGCGCCAGACTGCTCGAGGGCTACCGCGGGGCGCCCCCGGGCGACGTGCCGCGGCTCGAGGAGACGATCCTGCGCGTCTCGCAGCTCGTCGGCGAGTTCCCCGAGATCGCCGAGATGGACCTGAACCCGCTCAAGGTGATGCCGCCGGGGCGCGGCTGCGTCGTGCTCGACGCGCGCGTGCTCCTGCGCGGGGCGTAGCGCCGACCCCCCCGGGCGCCCGCCCGGGGGAGGCGGGAGGTCAGGCGGTGCGCTCCGCCATGCGCTTCTGCTCGGCGCGCGAGAGGAAGCCGACCGCGACGAGGATGAACGCGAACGACACCCAGTCCGTGACCGCGGGCGGCTTCAGGTGGAAGAACCACATGAGCAGCAGCGTCGCGGTGGTGCCGGCGAGCAGCGAGGTCAGCCGGTTCACGAGGCCGGCGAACGTGGCCGTGCGGCCCTGGAACATGAACAGGAACACCGAGAAGAACGCCACGAGCCCGTACGGGATGCCCGACGCGACGGCCGGGAGCTCGGGCCTCGCGATGGCGTCGTGGGCCAGCGTGACGCGCGGATCGGCCCAGCCCCAGGCGCGCGCGCCGTACCAGACCAGGAACGCCGAGGCGAAGATGACCGCGCTCGCGCTGATCTGCTCCATGGCGAAGTAGCCGCGGTTGTCCACGGTGGACGGGCCGCTGCGCGTGTTCTTGAAGTAGTTCATCAGGTAGAGCCGGATCGCGTAGGCCACGATGTACGCGCCGAGCACCCACATCGCCAGCGCGTTGTGGACGAAGTCGAAGCCGCCCCGGAGGTGCGCGGGGTCGATCCCGAGCGCCCGCGACGTGCTGGCGTGCCGCTCGAACCACGGCGCCATCGGCACGGGGAGCAGGTTCGCGCCCACGGCGAGCAGCGCGAACAGGACGGCCCAGTTCTCCTCGGCGTACACCTTCCGCTTGAGGATCCCCTGCTGGAGCTGCACGGCATCGATGATCCGGCTGATCACGATGATGCTGCCGCGCATGATGACCATCGCGACCATGACCGAGATGGGCAGCGTGTAGAGCAGCGTCGTGGTCGGGATGATGACCGCCGTGCACACGCCCGAAGCCAGGATGTAGCCGGTCTCGGGGGGCCAGTGGCCGCCGTGCCTCGAGGGCCACGGGATCCAGCCGAGGGCGAACACCGCGACCAGGCAGAGGAGGTTGCCGCCCGCGGTGTTGTTCACGAGGTAGGCCATGTCCGACATGCGCGGCTCGTGCAGACCGCCCGTGAACCACTTCACGAGGATGCCGGTGGCGACGTACGAAAGGAAATATGCCGCACACAGTTGGAGCAGGCGGCCGGTGCTTCCGGTTTTCGTGCCGAGCATGGAAATGATGCCTCCGTTTCAGAAACGAAAAGCATACGACCGAGCCCGGCCCGACGCATCGCGGGGATGCCCCGGCCGGCGCACGCGGCGCGGCGTCAGCGCGCGGGGCCGCCGGAGGCGGCGGGCTCGACGCGCGTGAGCGCCT
>JBAIWU010000070.1:0-1607 GCA_037917155.1 Candidatus Eiseniibacteriota bacterium | reverse complement strand
GGGGAGCGGAACGCATGAGCAAGATGGTGGACCTGACCGTGCCGGCGACGGGAGCGGGGCAGCGGGTGGACCGCTGGCTCGCCAGGGCACGGATCGGCCTCTCGCGTAACCGCATCCAGTCGCTGATCGAGGCCGGGCGCGTGTGCGTCAACGGCCGCGCGGCGCGCCAGGCGCTCAAGCTCAGGGAGAACGACCGCGTCACGGTGGAGGTGCCGCCGCGGCGCCCGTCGCGGCTGTTCGCCGAGCCGCTGCCGCTCTCGATCGTGCACGAGGACGACGCGCTGCTCGTGCTCGACAAGCCCGCGGGGCTGATCGTGCACCCGGGCGCGGGTGTGCAGAGCGGCACGCTCGTGCACGCGCTGCTCCACCACGCGCCCGCGATCGCCACGGTCGGCGGCGAGGGCCGGCCCGGCATCGTGCACCGGCTCGACAAGGAGACCTCGGGGCTGATGGTGGTGGCCAAGACCGAGGCGGCCTACCTCGCGCTCGTCGAGGCGCTGCGCGAGCGTCGCGTCGCGCGCGTCTACCGGGCGATCGTATGGGGCGACCCGGGGCCCGCCGGGGGCGTCATCGACCTGCCCGTCGGGCGCGACCCGCGCGAGCGCAAGCGCATGGCCGTGGTGCGCGGCCCCGGCGGCCGGCCGGCGCGGACGCGCTGGCGCGTGCTCGAGCGCTTCGGCCCGGCCACGCTGGTCGAGGCGCGGCTCGAGACCGGCCGCACGCACCAGATCCGGGTGCACTTTGCGGCGTTGCGGCACCCCGTCGTGGGCGATCCGCTGTACGGCGGGCGGGCCAGAAAAACGTTGAGCCTGCGCCAGTCGGAGCGTAGCCTCGCGGACGCTCTGCTGCGCACGCTGCGGCGGCAGGCCCTGCACGCAGCCGAGCTGGAGCTGGTCCACCCCGTGACCGGGGCGGCGCTGCGCTTCACGTCGGCCCTGCCCGAGGACTTTTCCCGGGCGCTCGAGCTTCTGCGGGCGTTCCCGGCGCTTGGAACGAGCTGATCGGCATGGCCGAAGAGCAAGCCCCCGACGTCGTGACCCTGACGCTGTCCAGCCGGCTGGAGCTCCTGGCCGTGCTGGACCGCGTGGTCCTGAGCCTGTGCGAGCGGCAGGGCTTCGACGACGACACCGCCTCGCAGGTGAGCATGTCCGTGATCGAGGCCGGCACCAACGCCATCCAGCACGGCCACAAGAAGGACCCCTCCAAGCTGGTCGACATCCGCTTCGAGCTCCACTCCGACCGGCTCGAGGTGTGGGTGAAGGACCACGGCCCGGGGTTCGACCCCGCGCGCGTCGCCTCGGACGTCACCGCGCCCGAGCACCTGCTCGACGCGCGCGGCCGGGGCATCTTCATCATGCGCGCCTGCTGCGACTCGGTGGACTTCGAGTTCGGCAACAACGGGACGACCTGCCGCCTCGTGAAGCGCCGTCCCGACGGCGCCGCGCGCGCGGCCGACGCCTGAGAGGCGGGATCGCGTTGCCCCGGATCCTCGCGGTGGATTGGGGCGAGCGCCGGATCGGCCTCGCCGTCTGCGACCCGACGGGCACGATCGCGAGCGGACTGCCCACGCTCGTCGTGCGCGCCCCCACCGAGGCGCCCGCGCAGGT
>JBAIWU010000069.1:0-1765 GCA_037917155.1 Candidatus Eiseniibacteriota bacterium | reverse complement strand
ACGGCAGCACGTCCACCTTGAGGATGGTGGCGCCCTGCTGCACGTGGCGCGCGAGGTCGAGTCCGCTCGTCACGCGTCCGAAGATCGTGTAGCGCCCGTCGAGGTGCGGCTGCGGCGACAGCGTGATGAACCACTGGCTGCCGCCCGTGTCCTTGCCCGAGAGCGCCATGCCGACCATGCCCGCCTCGTAACGCTCGTGGTTGTACTCGCAGCGGATCGACCAGCCCGGGCCGCCCGATCCGGTGCCGGAGGGATCGCCGTCCTGGATCACGAAGTCGGGCACGACGCGGTGCACGAACGAGCCGTTGAAGTAGCCGCGCCGCGCGAGCTTGACGAAGTTGCGCACCGTCTGCGGCGCCTCGCGGCCCAGCAGCTCCCACTCGATCTCGCCGCCGCGCAGGTGCACGACGACGCGCCGCTCGCGCGGCGGGTCCTGGAAGTCGCGCGGATAGGCCGCCCGCGCCACCCGGGCCGGGTTCGCGCGCTCGACGCTGTCCGCGAACGCGCGCCCGGCGAGCTGGCGCAGCGCGTCGCGGATCGAGAGCCGCGCGTCCGCGTCGGCGTCGCGCCCGCGCTGCGCGTAGACGGCGGCGAGCAGCGGCACGCTCGCCGAGTCGCCCCAGTCGCCCAGCGCCCCGGCGCACGCCGCGGCCCAGAGGACGTCACGGTCGCGCAGGCCGGCGCGGAGCGAGTCGAGGAACGGCCGCAGGGGCCCGTGCGGGTCGCGCCCGCCGAGCTCGCCGAGCACCGAGGCCGCCGCCATGCGCACGACGAGCGACTCCGAGGGCGCGAGCGCGGCCTCGAAGCGACGCGTCGCCCAGGCCGGGTTCGAGAGGTGGCGCAGCCCGTCCAGCCAGCCCGCGCGCGTGTACGGCGAGCGGTCGTGCTCGAGCCGGGAGGCGATGTTGAGGCCGTCGCGGTCGAAGCGCATGACGAGCGCGCGCCCGCACGCCGCGCGCGTCGCCGGGTCGGTGTCCTCGAGGCCCTGGATGAGCGTGCGCGCCGCGAGGTTGGAGTCGTCGACCGCCGCGCCGGGCCAGGCGAAGCGCTCGGCGAGCGCCGTGGCCGCGGTCACCCGCACGTAGGGATCGGCGTGCCCGAGCAGGCCCGTCAGCCGGTGGAGCTGGCCCTGCGCCGTCGTGTCGGCCACGAGCTGGAGCGCGCGGAGCGCGTTGACCACGACGGCGGGATCGCGGTCGTCCAGCGCCCGGAGCAGCGCGGGCGTCGCCAGGGCGGACTTCTCGCGGCCCAGCGTGCGCGCCGCGTGCGCGCGCACGAGCGGCACCGAGTCCGAGAGCAGCGGCGTCACCGCCGGCACGACGCGCGCGGGCAGCGGCAGCTTCTCGAGCGCGTACGCCATGCGCCAGCGCACGGCCGGGTCCGGGTCGGCCAGGTGCGCGACCAGCGCGCCGGCCGCGCTCGTGTCGGCGAGCCGCCACATCGCCACGGCGGCGTCGCCGCGCAGGCGGGCCGAGCGCGAGCCGAGGAACGGCAGCACGGCCGGCGTGGCCGCGCGGTCGCCGAGCTTGCCGAGCGCCTCGAGCGCGAGGTCGACCACCTGCGAGTCGCGGTCGGCGAGCGCGGCCTCGAGCGCACTGCGGGCCTCGCGCCGGCCCACCTGGCCGAGCGCGAACGCCGCCTCGCGGCGCACCGGGGCGGCCGGGTCGGCGAGCAGCGGCAGCAGCGCCGGCACCGAGGTCGAGTCCTGCACCCGCCCGGTCGCGAGCGCGGCCCGCGCGCGCACGGCCGCGTCGTGGTGGGCCAG
>JBAIWU010000068.1:0-1923 GCA_037917155.1 Candidatus Eiseniibacteriota bacterium | reverse complement strand
CCGCGGTCGCCGCGGTGGCGCGCGCGCACGACGTGCTCTACTGCCCGGGCGCGTACACCACGTCCGAGATCGTCGCCGCGCGCGAGGCGGGCGCCCACGTGGTGAAGGTCTACCCGGTCGGCGTCGCCGGCGGCCCGGACTACATCCGCATCATCCGCGACCCGCTGCCTCGCATTCCGATGCTCGCCGCCGGCGGCACGCACCTCGACAACGTGCTGCCGTTCCTCGCCGCCGGCTGCGTCGGCGTCGGGCTGGGCGCGTCGCTGGCCGACCCGGCCCTGGCGGCCGCGGGTCGCTTCGAGGAGATCGAGCGCCGGGCGCGCGCGTTCGCCGAGCGCGTGGCGGAGACGCCCGCCGGAGCCGCCGGCGCGTGAGGCTGCGCCCCCGCGCGCCCCTGCCGCCGCTGCTGCTGCTGCTCGCCGCGCTGGCCGCCGCCGTTCCCGCGCGCGCGAGCATCGAGCAGTTCTCCACGTTCGACGTGCTCGCGCCCGAGGTCGACGACGAGAACGCGATCGACTACCTGCTCATGCGCCCCACCGACAACTGGCGGGACGAGTGGGACACCTCGCCGGCGGCGCTGCGCACCGACCAGGGCTGCATGACCTCGGCGATCTGGTACCAGGCGAACGAGTTCAAGGCGCGCTCGCCGATGGGCGGCCGGGCCTGGCTCGACTTCGGCTTCGTGCAGCACACCGATCCCGAGGGCTCGTACCAGTGGCTGCAGTTCGACTTCCTGCACGCCGTGGGGAACGCCGGCGCCGCGGGCTTCCGCTTCCGGCCCTCGTACGACAAGAGCCAGCAGGACTTCGCGGCGCTCTGGACGAGCGGCGACGGCCGTTCGCCGCTGCAGGCGCGGTTCACGTTCTCGGTCGAGGACATGTTCGACGAGCTGTGGACCTTCCACCAGATCGCCGTGGGCGACCAGCACTACGAGATCTACCGCGTCCACCCGTTCGAGCCCTCGTTCGAGCTGGTCTGGCGCGGCGAGCGGCACCGCATCGAGATCGCCGACGCGTGGCTGATGCCGATGCGGCAGGACATCGTCGACCCGAGCCCCGCCGTCTCCGGCACGCGCTCCCTGCGTGGCGATCGCGGCCGCGTGCTGGCGGAGCGCGCGCTCGGCTCCTGGACGCTGCTGTCGCGCTTCGAGTCCACGTCCGCGCGCTCCACCCGCAGCAACCTCGTGGACCCGGGCGACGGCCGCAACGACCGCCGGCAGTGGAGCGCCGAGGGCGGCCTGCGACGCGTGCTGGGCCCGCGCCTGACCGCGGAGGCGCGCTACGTCTACCAGGTGCGCGCGGAGGACTGGCGGCCGCCGGTCGCGTCGGCGTCGTTCCACGCGCTCGACCGCATCGGCCAGGGCGAGCTGGCGTGGCAGGTCCGCGGCGAGTGGAGGCTGCGGTTCGGGTTGCTCTACGATCGCATCGGGATCGCCCGGACGGGCGAAGTGCCCGGCTTCACGTACGGCAGCCGCAAGGAGTCCCGCGGGTACATCGGCATCCAGGCGCGGCTGGGACGCGTCCGGCTGCAGGCCATGGAGGGGATCGAGCTGGACTCCGAGCCCTACAAGGTGACGTTCCACCACGACAAGGGATTCCTGCACCTGCAGACGACGTTCTGATCCGCTTCGAGAGGAGGGTTCGCGATGAAGGGCTTCATCGAGTTCCTCAAGCAGACGAACGCTCTCGCGCTGGCCGTCGGCGTGATCATCGGCGGCGCCGTGGGCAAGGTGGTCAGCTCGCTGGTGGGCGACGTGCTCATGCCGCTCATCAGCCTCGGGATGCCCGCCGGCGACTGGCGCGAGGCGAAGATCGCGCTCTCGCACAAGCCGGACGGCGCGATCGACAAGGCGGTCGGGATCGGCCCGTTCGCCGGCACCGTCATCGACTTCGTGATCATCGCGTTCGTGGTCTACGTGATCAC
>JBAIWU010000067.1:0-3386 GCA_037917155.1 Candidatus Eiseniibacteriota bacterium | reverse complement strand
CGACCCGCCCGGTCGCGCCCGGTCAGGCGCCGGTTCCGAGCCGCTCGGCCCTGCGCTCGCGGATCGCGTCCTCGACCCGCATGCGCATGCGGGCGCGCGCCTCGCGCAGCGCCTCGGCGCGCCGGCGCGCGAGCTCGCGCACGCGCGCCTCGAGCGCCCCGGCGCGCGCGAGGGCCGCGGCGTCGCGGCTCACCCACCCGGCGCCGTCGAGCGCGAACCACGGCAACGGGTGCCGGTCGAACCCTCCCGCCGCGGTCGCGAGGCACGACGGCGGGGCGCACGGGGCCGCGGTGCGGACCGGCACGCGGTGCGCCAGCAGCCGCACCACCCCGGCGAGTGCGCGTGCGGGCCCCGCCGGCGAGCCCCAGGCCAGCACGGCGCCCGCGACGAGCACGGTCGAGAGGGCGAAGGAGGCCGCGACGAGCGCGAGCAGGCCGAGGTGCGACGGGCGCTTCATGGGGACCTCCACGGTTCGGCGCCGCTTGGGGCGCGACGGCCACAGAGGCTTGGACGCCCGGGCGCGCCCCGGGGTTGGAACCGCCCTCGCGGGCCCGTATTTGCGCGGTCCGCGCGGGCTCCGATAGCATCCATGGTTCCAGCGCCACCTCCCTCGCCGCCGCCGGTCCGCGCAGCCAGCCCCCGGAGCGATCCGCCCCGATGAGCCTCTATCTCGACACGCTGCGCCGCCGCGTCCTCGTCTTCGACGGGGGCATGGGCACGCAGGTGCAGGCCCGCGAGCTCTCGAGCGAGGACTTCGGCGGCAAGCCGTCCTGCATCGACTATCTGAGCCTGACGCGCCCGGACGTGCTCGAGTCGATCCACGCAGCCTACCTCGAGGCCGGCGCCGACGTCGTCGAGACGAACTCGTTCCAGGCGTCGCGCCTGCGGCTCGAAGAGCACGGCCTCGCCGACCGTACGCAGGAGCTCAACCGCGCCGCGGCCGCGAACGCGCGCCGCGTCGCGGACCGCTTCGCGACGGCCGACGGGCGGCCGCGCTTCGTCGCGGGCTCGATGGGGCCGAGCGGCTTCCTGCCCTCGGAGGAGGACCCGGACCTCGGCCGGCTCGCGCTGGCCGACCTCGTGCCCGCGTTCGTGCCACAGGCGCAGGGCCTGATCGAGGGCGGCGCCGACGTGCTGATCCTCGAGACGTGCCAGGACATCCTCGAGATGAAGGCGCAGATCCTCGCCGCGCGCGAGGCCATGCGCCTCACCGGGCGGACCGTGCCGATCCAGTGCTCGATCACGCTCGATCCGACCGGGCGCATGCTGCTGGGCACGGACTTCCGCGGCGCGCTCGCGACGCTCGAGGCGATGCGCGCGGACGTGATCGGGCTCAACTGCTCGACCGGCCCCGACCTCATGCGCGACGCGGTGCGCTACCTGTGCGAGAACGCGTCGGTGCCGGTGCACTGCATCCCGAACGCCGGCCTGCCCATCAACGACGGCGGCCGCACGCTCTACCCGATGACGCCGGCGCCGTTCGCCGAGACGCTGCGCGAGTTCGTGCTCGACCTCGGCGTGAACGCGGTCGGCGGCTGCTGCGGCACCACGCCCGAGCACATCCGCGCGCTCGTCGCCGCCGTGGGGCGCGTCGCGCCCCGCCCGCGGCCGGGCCGCGGGCCGTGGTGCGTCTCGAGCGGCATGACCGCGGTGGCGCTGAAGCAGGAGCCGGCGCCGCTGCTCATCGGCGAGCGGCTCAACACGCAGGGCTCGCGCCGCATCAAGCGGCTCGCGCTCGAGGACAATTACCAGGAGATGATCGAGGTCGCGCGCTCGCAGGTCGAGGGCGGCGCGCACGTGCTCGACGTGTGCATGGCCCTCACCGAGCGCACGGACGAGCGCGAGATGATGCGCACGCTGGTCAAGAAGCTCTCGCGCAGCGTCGAGGCGCCGCTGTGCATCGACTCGACCGAGCCGGCGGTCATCGAGGCGGCGCTGCAGGCGTGCCCGGGCTCGGCGATCGTGAACTCGATCAACCTCGAGAACGGTCGCGAGCGCATCGAGGCGGTCATGCCGCTGGTCGTGCGCTACGGCGCCGCGGTGATCGCGCTGACGATCGACGAGGCCGGCATGGCGAAGACCGCGCAGCGCAAGCTCGACGTCGCGCGCCGCATCCACGACATCTGCACGCGCGAGTACGGGCTGCCGCCCGAGCGCCTGATCTTCGACGACCTCACGTTCACGCTCGCCACCGGGGACGCGGAGTTCGCCACGAGCGCGGTCGAGACGCTCGAGGGCATCCGCGCGATCAAGCGCGAGTTGCCCGGCGTGCTCACGTCGCTCGGCGTCTCGAACGTGTCGTTCGGGCTCGGCAAGGAGGCGCGCGCGGTGCTCAACAGCGTGTTCCTCTACCACGGCGTGCAGGCGGGGCTGGACGCCGCGATCGTGAACCCGGCCGACGTCATCCCGTACCCGGACCTCTCCGCGGACGACCGGCGGCTGGCGGAGGACCTCGTCTTCCATCGCGACCCGGACGCGCTGGCGAAGTTCATCCAGCACTTCGAGGGGCGCACGGCGGACACGCGCGCGCGCGAGGAGGACGCCGCCGAGGCGGCGATGACCGTCGAGCAGCGCATCCACTTCCAGATCCTGCACCGCCGGCCCGCCGGCATCGAGACGCTCGTCGACGAGGCCGTGCGGCGCCGGCCCGCGGTCGAGGTGCTCAACGACGTGCTGCTGCCCGCCATGAAGGAGGTGGGCGACAAGTTCGGCGCGGGCGAGCTCATCCTGCCGTTCGTGCTGCAGAGCGCCGAGGTGATGAAGAAGGCCGTCGCGCAGCTCGAGCACTACCTCGAGCGCAGGGAGGAGGCCAGCAAGGGCCGCGTCGTGCTCGCGACCGTGTTCGGCGACGTGCACGACATCGGCAAGAACCTCGTCAAGACGATCCTCGGCAACAACGGCTACGAGGTGTTCGACCTCGGCAAGCAAGTGCCGGTGCAGCGCATCCTCGACGAGGCGCAGCGGCTCGACGCGACGGCGATCGGCCTGTCGGCGCTGCTCGTCTCGACGAGCCGGCAGATGCCCGTGTGCGTCGCCGAGCTGCACCGGCTCGGGCTCCGCTACCCCGTGCTGATCGGGGGCGCGGCGATCAACCGCAACTTCGGCCGGCGCGCGGCGCTGGTCGACGGCGAGGCGTTCTACGCGCCGGGCGTCTACTACTGCAAGGACGCGTTCGAGGGCCTCGACACGATGAACCAGCTCGTCGACCCGGTCGAGGGCCCGAAGCTCGTCGAGCGCGTGAAGCGCGAGGCGTTCGAGTTCAAGTCACGCTCGGCCGAGCTCGAGCAGCGCGCCGCCGTCTCGAGCGCGCAGCAGCAGGACTTCAGAATCACCGTCTCGCGCGAGCACGCGATCCCGGCGCCGCCGTTCTGGGGCGCGCGCACGAC
>JBAIWU010000066.1:0-2865 GCA_037917155.1 Candidatus Eiseniibacteriota bacterium | reverse complement strand
GAGTTCGCCGAGCACCGCGACGTGGAGGGGCTCACCCGGCTGGTGCGCACCCTGCCGGTGCTGGCCGCGCAGGGCGCGTTCGCCGAGTGCCGGCAGCTGGTGGACATCGCGGCGCCGCCGCTGATCGAGGCCGGCGCGATCGGCGGCTGCCACGCCGCGCTGCGGGAGGTGGCGGTGAAGGCGATGGCCGCGAGCGGCGCCATGGCGGGCGACGCCTACCGGGCGGCGCTGGTGGCCGCGCTGCGGCAGGGCCCGGCGCGGGACCTGCCCGACCCGGACGGCGTGATCGGGAGCAGCGGGCTCGCGGACCACACCCAGCCGCTGGACCAGGCGCTCGAGCGCTTCGATCGCACCGCGGCGCTCGCCCCGGGGCGCGCGGTGCACCACGCCTCCTTCGGGGCGGGGCGGGTGGCGCGCAACGACGGCGAGAACGTCTTCATCGACTTCGCCCACGGCCGCGGGCACCGCATGCCGTTCGCCGCGGCGCAGCGCACGCTCACGCCGATCGCCTCCGACGACCTGCGGCTGCTCAAGGTCACCGATCCCGCGGGCCTCGCCCGACTCTTCGCCGACGACCCCGCCGGCGTGATCGTGCGCGCGCTGGCCGCCCAGGGCGGCGAGGCCGACGCCACGCGCCTCAAGGTGGTCCTGATCGGCTCCGACCTCGTGGCCACGAAGGACTGGACGACGTTCTGGCGGCGGGCGAAGGCGGCGATCGAGAAGGATCCGCGCATCGATTCCACGCGGGCCTTCGAGCAGCGCTACCGGCTCGCGCCGGAGGGCGCGGGCCCGGGCGGCGACGACGCGCCGCTGCCGGGGCTCGAGCCGCGCAAGCCGGCGCGCCACGAGCTGAGCAAGATCCGTCGCTTCCTCGCGCAGCATCCGACGCTCGAGAGGCCGCTCGCCCAGCGCTTCGGCCGCACCGTCCAGCGGGCGATGCTCGACGCGGACGGGGACCGGGTGGACCGGGCCCGCGCCGGGCTCTGCTTCGCGCGCTGGAACCCCGAGCGCACGCCGGAGTGGGCCGAGGTCCTGCGCTCGCTCTGGGAGCAGGGGCTCGAGATCGGCGACCTGGCCGGCGAGGAGGAGCAGATCGCGCTGCTCGAGTCGTCGCACGCGGCGGGTGTCGAGTCCGACGCGATCCTCTCCGCGCTCGACTCGCGCTTCGCCGCGGTGCGGGAACGCGCCGAGGGCTATCGCGGCCAGCTGGACGCGCGGGGTCGGGACGAGCTGCGGCGCACGTTGCTCCAGCACGCCGCGCGCCATCCGACCGCGGCCCTGCGCCTGATCGACGAGGCCGTGGCCGGGGGCGAGACGCCGGCTGACGCGTGGCGGCTCTTCGTCGCCGCCCTGGCGCTCATCGAGGACCGACCCAAGACCTCGATAGCCGAAAAGGTGCTGCGGTGGCTGGAGCCCTCCGGCGCCTTCGACCGGATGCTGGTCGCGGGCGAATGCCCCGAGGAGATCCAGCTCACGATCCGCGTCATGGTGCGCCAGTGGCGCTCGAGCGACCGCTACCTCTTCCCGACCCTCGACGCGATGAAGCGGCTGGGACTTTCGGAGGAGGTGGCGTGGCTCGAACGTCAGCGGCAGCAGAAGACGGACAAGCTGTTCGAAAGCGTCGGCAAGCAGGCCGAGGACGTGGACATTCCGGTGATGACGCGCGCGACCTGGAACCGGCTGCAGAAGGAGCTGGAGCGTCTCGAGAGGGAGCTGCGCACCACGATCCCGCAGACCATCCAGCGCGCCCGCGAGCTGGGCGACCTGCGCGAGAACGCCGAGTTCCATTCCGCCAAACTCAAGCAGGCCAACGTGAGCAAGCTGGTCGCCTCGCTCCAGCTGCGGCTGGCGCGGGCGCGCTTCGTGGACGAGGCGGAATTCAAGGACGGGATCGTGGGGCTCGGGGCCGAGGTCACGCTCGAGAGCGACGACGAGGTCACGACCTACTGGATCCTCGGCGAGGGCGAGCACCATCACGGCGACCACGTGATCTCGTTCCAGTCCGCGGTCGGACGCGCGCTGATGGGGCTCGGGATCGGGGACGAGGCGGAACTCGGTGAGGGTGAGCGCCGCCGGCGTTACCGCGTGATCTCGGTGGAGCGGCGCCTGCCGCCCGCCGAGGAGGACGCCGACGCGTCCCGGCCCGGGACGCGCTGAGCGACAGACCCGCGATCGCCGCAGGTCCAGCGCGCGAGCGCGAGCGAAGAAAATTCTCCCGGCTGGCACGCTAAAAAGGTTTTGCGCGAACCGCGCTTCGGGCTATGGTACGCGCCACGCTCGAATCGCGACATGACGCGCGCGGTTCGAGCCTGACGCAGACAATGGAATCCCGCGCGCCCGAGGGCGCGCTGTGACGCTGCGCAGTCTGGGCGGCGAAGACATTGAGGTTTGGCCGAACCGTGGGACGGTCCATGGGCCGTCCGTTCTGTTGGGTCGGAAAGGGATTTCCCGCCGCCCACTGATGACCCCTGCCCCGCGCCCGCGGGGCGGGGCTTCTTGAGACGGGCTCCGCCGAGGGCGCATGTCACTTTCAGCGCGCGTACAGGGCCTGGCCCTCGAAGTCGACGAGGAGCTGCGCGGCGCGGTGGCGCTGGGAGCGCTGGAGGCCGAGCAGGTCGTGCTCGATCCCCTCCCGCCGGCCTTCGACGCGGAGTGCGAGAAGGTGACCGCCCACCTGATCGCGTCCTTCTCGGGCAAGCAGCCCGCCGACATGCCCGGAGTCGCCGAAACCCGCGCGCTCTTCCACCGCCTCGGGCTGGATCCCACCAAGACCCGCCCGAGCAGCGAGGCCCTGTTGCGGCGCGTGCTGCAGGGCAAGGGGCTGCCGCGCGTGAACCCGGCGGTGGACGTCTGCAACCTGTGCTC
>JBAIWU010000065.1:0-3997 GCA_037917155.1 Candidatus Eiseniibacteriota bacterium | reverse complement strand
TGAAGGACGCGAAGCAGCGGGTGCGGGACATCGGCGACGTGCGCCTCGAGCTGGAGGCGATCGCCGCCGGCGACGCGCTCTCGGCGGACGCGGCGCCGGTCGTGGCCACGACGCGCGGGCGTCCCGCGCCCGGCTGGCTCGCCGGGCTCGTGCTGCTCGGCGCCGGGCTCGGCGCGCTCGCGATCCTGCTGGTGCCGCATCCCACGCCCAAGCCCGCGGTGCTGGCGATGCTCGCGCCGCCCGGCATCGTGATGAACGCCGATCCCACGTCGGTCGGGCTCTCGCGCGACGGACGCATGCTCGCGTTCGTCGGCACCGATACCACAGGCGTGTCCCGGCTGTGGCTGCGGAACATGCTGGACGGCGAAGTGCACGTCCTGGCGGGGACCGAGGGTGTGTCCGACGTGTCGGCCCCGTTCTTCTCGCCCGACGGGCGCCGCGTCGCGTTCTTCTCGGACGGCAAGCTCAAGGCGATGTCGGTCGAGGGCGGCAACGCGGACGTGCTCGCCGACGCGCCGCTGCCGCGTGGCGGCGCGTGGGGCGCGGGCGCCATCGTGTACCAGCCGCGTTCGGTGGGGCCCCTCATGCGCATCCCCGAGACCGGCGGCACACCGGTCGCGGTCACCGTGGTGGACAGCGCGGCGGGGCACCGCGGGCATCGCTATCCGACCTTCCTGCCCGACGGGAAGCACTTCCTGTGCACCGCGGTGCCCGGTGGCGAGGACAGCCGCGACATCCTTCTCGGCTCGCTCGACGGGGCGAAGATGCGCAAGGTGCTGGATTCCGGGACCGGCGTGGTCGCCACGATGCGCGGCTGGGTGCTGTTCGAGAAGGGCGGCGCCGTGCGGGCGCAGCGCTTCGATGCGCGCTCCCTCCGGGCGGTCGGGCCGACGCGCACCGTGCCGACGCTGCGTGCGATCTCACCGAACTCGGATGGGGCGCCGATCCTCACGGCATCGGCCGACGGCACCGTGCTGCAGCGCGCGGCCAGCGATCTGCCCCAGCACCTCGAGTGGCTGGACCGCCAGGGCCGCGTGATGGGCGACATCGGGGTGCCGGAGGGCCTGTACGGCAATCCCGAGATCTCCCCCGACGGGCGGTATGCCGCAACGGACTTCGCCGAGAACGGCAGCGCCAGCGCCATACTGTGGGTGATCGACCTGCAGCGACAGACCATGCAGCGCATGATGTTCGAGGGGTCGATCGGACACGCGGTGTGGACGCCGGACGGCCGCCGGATCCTGACCGGATCGACGCTCGGGGCCAGCGACCAGGACATCTGCTCGTTCGACGCCGGCACGCCGGGCTCGCGGCGCACGGAGCTGCGGACGCACTCCCCGTGGAACCACCCGCTCGATGTCACGCCCGACGGCCGGTTCGTCGTGTATCGGCACCAGGGCACGTCGACGCGCCAGGACCTGTACGGGTTCGCCTTCGGGGACACGGTCCCGCGCCCGCTGCTCGCCACGCAGTTCGCCGAGGTGTGTGCCAAGTTCTCGCCCGATGGAAGGTGGATGGCGTATCTCTCGGACGAATCAGGCCAGCTCGAGGTCTACGTTCGCGCCTTCCCGGCGCTCGACCGGCAGACCCGCGTGAGTGTCCGCGGCGGCTATGCGGATCCCAACGGTGGTGGATTCGGGGAGCCGCGCTGGCGCGCGGACGGGCGCGAGCTGACGTTCCTCGCGCCCGACCACTTCACGATCATGAGCGTGGACGTGACGCCCGGCGATCCGCCCGCGTTCGGGACGCCGCGGCCGCTGTTCCGGCTCCCGCGCGGCGCGCAATCGTACTGCCCGACGCGCGGTCTCGACCGCTTCCTGGTCGCCATCACCCGCGAGGAGACGGGGGGCTCGTCGGCGCTGGTCGTCACCGACTGGCCTGCGATGGAGCGCGCGCTGGCGACGCGCTGACGCCGCGGGCGCTCGGCTCGTCACGCGCCGCATCGCCCGCGTGCGACGGGGTCGCTGGGGGACCGTCCGCGATCCCCGGCGCCGGAGGCGCGGTGACCAGCGCGCGGGACCACGCAACCCATTGAAGAGCCTGGGCGTAGAGGCAGGCATGAATCCCAGACTGCGCGCGCTCCTGCGGGTGCTCGTGTTCGTCCTGTTCGCGTTCGTGGTCCTGCCGGCCAAGGCCCGGTGGCTGCGCCATGTCTTCCACGGCGCGGACGACACGGCTCGCTACCTCGTGGATCACGGCATCGAGCTGGGCGCCGTCCTGCTCTACGCCGCGATCGCGGCGGCCGTGGAACGACGGCCGTTCGCAAGCTACGGCCTGCCCTGGCGCGAAGCCCTGCGCTCGCGGTTCTGGCAGGGCGCGGCCGCGGGCCTGGCGTCGATCGCCGTGCTGGTGTTGGCGCTGGTCGCAACCGGAGCGCTGCGCGTCGGCGTGTCGGCGACGTCGCTGGGAACTGCGATCGGATTCGGCCTGGGCTATGCGCTGGTGTTCGTCCTGCTCGCGCTGCGCGAGGAGTTCCTCTACCGGGGCTACGGCCTGTTCACGCTCGCACAGCTCGTGGGGTTCTGGCCCGCGGCCGTCGCCGCGAGCGCGTGGTTCACGAACACCCACGCCGGCGTCTCGAGCGAGAGCACGCTGGGGCTGGTGAGCGTCGCGCTGTTCGGTCTGTTCGGCTGCCTGCTGCTGCGGCGGACCGGGAACCTGTGGATGGTGATCGGGTTCCACGCCGCGTGGAACTGGGGCCAGACCTGCCTCTTCGGGGCGGGCGACAGCGGCCACGCTGCCGCTCCGGGGCACCTGCTCACGTCGGTCGTCTCGCCCCATGCGCCGGCCTGGCTCTCGGGGGGCAAGGTCGGGCCCGAGGGAAGCGTGCTCTGCTGGGCGCTCCTCACGCTCGTCGGCTCGGGGTACGCCTGGCTGTTGCGCGGCGTCCGGTATCCCGCTCCGGCGGAGCGCACGGCCGCGGCCCCGGCACAGGCGTGACGCGTTGCGGGGGTGGAGGGCGCAAGCCGCGGCCCTGGCCCGCGACGGTCGCCTCTACGCTGAGCGGCTCGCCAGCTCCTTCCAGCGCGCTTCGTTCACCCCGGCGATCAGCATCCAGAGGATGAGCGGGACCTCCGCCAGGCCGGAGGCGACCGCGATGAACGGGAACAGCCGGTGCGCGAGCGGCGCGTGCAGGTAGAGCATCCAGCCCACGCCGTCGATGGCGAGCAGCACACCCAGGACGCGGGGCATGAACGTGGACTTGAAGATGAGGTACCCCGTGAGGACGCACCACAGCCCGAAGAAAATCAGGTCCACCTCGAACGCCGATTCATTCAGTCGGAGGAACACGTAGGCCAGCGACTGGAGCTGGGCCGGCGCGAGGCCGCCGAGCGTGCTCCCTCCCTGCAGGACGAGCAGCGGAGCCAGGTAGAGCAGGCCCGTGACCGCCTGCATCGCGCAGCAGATGAGCAGGACGAGCAGCGCGAATCGGGCGAGGCCGCGACCGACCGGCTTGAACAGCTCGTAGAAGATGGCGCCCCAGGCGAGATGGAACACCACACCCAGGATGGACAGCGCGAAGCCCAGCCAGTAGAGGCCCTGGTGCGCGAGGATGTTGGCTGCCGTCGCCGCGGCGTTGCCGGTGACGATCAGCCGGCCGAGGAAACTCACCTGGCCGGTCGCCGAGGCGACGCCTTCCAGCAGCTCGAACACGCCGGCCAGCCGGGCGCTGGAACGGGGCGAGAACCGTGCGATCGGCTCCATCGGCATGGGCCTCCTCACGAGGTGGACGCAGCGCGTGCGCCCTGTTCGGCCCATCGGGGGCGCGGGATGCAAGCCCTACGAGAACCAGGGCACGCGAGTTCCTGTGGCGCAGCCCCGGGGGGCCAGGTGCCGGTGAGCGGCACCCCAACTCGCGCGAGGGGATGAGCTCAGGCCGCCGGGGTTGAGAGCTCAGAGCGTACTCGCTCGGCGGCGCGCCCGGCCGGACGTCACCGCACTTCCACCAGCCGCAGCGAGGCCGTTTCGTCGCCGGCCCGCACGCGCACGAAGTAGA